>NZ_JAJNOQ010000004.1:0-281759 GCF_021044775.1 Paraeggerthella hominis | reverse complement strand
GAGGCGGGGATCACCCGGTCCCATTCCGAACCCGGAAGTTAAGACCGCCATCGCCGAAAGTACTGCAGCGCAAGGCTGTGGGAGGATAGGACGTCGCGCTCGCGCAGGGCGCTCGGCGTTTGCCGCCGATCGCGGGGAGGGGCCCCGGAGCCGTAACAGGTTCCGGGGCCCTTTCTGCGCTTGGGGGGACGCGCGCGAGAGCTGCGCGGGGCCGTCCGCCGCTCGAGGGGGCGGGCCCCGGACGGGTGGGCGCGAGGCCGCGCGCACCGCGTCGGGAAGGCCGCGAACGTGAGAAGGAGGAGCGTGCGCATGCTGCAAGCGAGGACGGCTCGGTCGGACGAGTTCGATCGCGTCATGGCGTTCTACACCAGAATGATCGACGAGATGCGCGGCACGGATTTCGACGTGCGTTGGAAACACGGAGAGCATCCGTCGCCCGCGTTCTTGCGCGCATCGGTCGATGCGGGCGAGGTGTACCTTGTTGAGGCTCCTGAAGACGGCGCGATCGCTTCCGCCATGGTGCTGAACGGAAGCGGGGCTTCAGGTTACGAGAACGTTCCGTGGCGCGTATCCGCCGACCTGAGCGAGGTCTCGGTAATCCATGTGCTGGCTACCCTGCCCGCGTACCATGGGCGAGGATGCGCCCGCGCTTTGCTGAACGGCGGTATAGCCGCCGCGCGGGCGCACGGGAAGAAGGCCCTGCGCTTGGATACGTTTGCGGATAACGAACGATCTCATCGGCTGTACGAATCATGCGGGTTTCAGAAAGTGGGAATCCATGACCTTTTCTATGACGACTTGGGTACGGTAGGGTTCGTTCTGTACGAACTTGCGCTGTAGTGCGCTCGATTGAACTCTGCTACCTCCAATTGCGCGTTGTTGCCGCGGGGCCGGCTTTGCGGGAGAATGGTCTGCGTGTATACCATGAAAGCGTGGGAGGGCGTCTCTCGGCTAGGCTCGCAGCCTGATCGCGGAAGGCAACGGAGATGAAAAAACTCGGGTCGATCATTCTTGCATGCGCCTTTGCGTGCGCATTGACGGCGATGGGCGCAGGGCTTGCGTTTGCGGATGAATCGCCCGATCGTGCTCCTTTGCGCGTGCTGTTTCCTCAAGTTGAAGGATTCTCCATGACGGACGAGGACGGCTCTCATCGCGGGCTGGTTGTTGACTATCTGAATGAAATCGCGAAGTACACCGGCTGGGAATACGAGTACGTGACCGTTTCGGACGATTTCGCATTAAGCAACTTTACGTCGGGCGAGTACGATCTTTTAGGCGGCACGTACTACGTTGCTGCGGCTGCGTCGCGGATAGCCTATCCTGAATACAGCTGCGGCCCTTCGAAATCGGTGCTGTTCTCGCGATGGGATGACGGAAGTATTCGCGGATACGATTATGCCGATTTGAACGGCAAAACGATTGCCGTGTCGGCTCGAGCTACAGAAAACGTACGGCGGTTAGAAGGCTTTCTGGCTACGGAGAATATCGACTGTACGATTAAGAAGTACACGATTGATGAGTTCGTCGACGGGTCCCTGGAGTACCTGCTTGATAGCGGGGAGGTCGACTTGCTGTTGGGAAACGCCGTTGACAATACGGGTGCTTATCGCCCTGCTGCGATTTTTGATGGGCAGCCTCATTATTTGGTGACGACCCCCGAAAACCAAGACGTGCTAGATGGTCTGAACTGGGCCCTGGAGCATATTATGGAGGCGAATCCTAACTTCGCGGAAGAGGCGTACGCTAGAAACTTTCCCGACGCAGACATCAACATGTATCGCGTTAACCATCAAGAGCGCCTGTACGTAGAGAAAAAGAAATCGATAACAGTGGCGCTTCCTTGCGACTATAGCCCTTTGAGCGTAGGCGGCAACTCGGAGGACGGTCGGGTTGGGGGCGTGGTCTATCGATTCCTCGATAGGATCGAGGCGTTTTCCGGCTTGAACGTTGATTGCCTGTACGTCGAATCGTACAGTGCTGCCCTTGACGCGCTGCGCAGTGGCCAGGTGGATATGCTGGGCTTTTTCTTGGGCGACGAAGACGATGCGGCGCAAGCCGGCTTGGCTCTGTCCTCCTCGTATGCGACATTCAGCAATCTGGTTGCTCGCAACAAGCTTGTTGCGTATCCTTCTGAGAATTTGCGCTATGTCGCGCTTGAGGGTACGCAGATTCCCAGCGATGTGCCGACGGGAGATGTGCGCTACGTCAAGAGCGAGCACGAAGCGCTTAATATGGTGGACAAGGGTCAGGCTGACGTCGTGTTCGGTTTGTCCATTCAAATCGAGGGCGCGATGCAGCAGGGGGTGTACTCCAACGTCGTCCCGGTCTCTTTAACGGGCAGCGCGACCGATATCTGCTTCGCACTGCCGCGTCCGGCAGATCCCGATCTTCTGACTATCGTGAACAAGAGCCTTAACAGCATGTCCGTCAACGCAAAGGCGGCGGCGGTTGAGGAGAATCGAATAACTGCGGGGTACGGTACCCTTACGCTGGTTGACTACTTGAGCGCAAATCCAATGCTGGTTGCCGGCCTGGCTGCTGTGACGGTGCTTCTGATTCTGGCTATTGCCGTTGGCGTAACGCGATCGAGGGTGCGTGCGGCCGATATGCGCGTTGAGGCCGAGCGGGTGGCTGCGGAGGGCCGTGCAAAAAGCGAGTTTCTTTCTCGAATGAGCCACGAGATACGAACTCCTATGAATGCCGTTGTGGGCATCACCGATGTTCTGGATATGCAGAAAGACGATCCGGAAGCCTTGCGCAAGAACATAGCGCGACTTCGAGCGTCGTCGGACTATTTGCTGAGTTTGCTCAACGACGTTCTTGATACCAGTCGTGTGGAAAACGGCATGATGGATATTGCCTACGAGCCCTTTTCATTGACGGAAAACGTTGCCGAACTTCAGGATATGATGCAAGCGCAAGCCGATGCCCGGATCATCGATTTGCAGGTGGTAACGAAGGTTTCGCATGAAGGCGTCGTGGGCGATTCTCTGAGATTGAAGCAGGTGCTTTCGAACCTGTTGTCGAATGCCATCAAGTTCACGCCCGAGGGCGGTGTCGTGAGGCTTGTTGTTGAGGAGACGGGTTTCGACGGGGAGCGGGCGACGTTCTTTTTCGGCGTTGCTGACAGCGGCGTGGGCATTTCCCCTGAAGATCAGAGGCGCATATTCAACGCTTTCGCCCAAGTGGGCTCAGCTGCTTCGAAGAGCCAAGGGACTGGTCTCGGTCTGCCGCTTTGCCAGAGCTTAGTGCGTCTTATGGGCGGTGAACTGCAGGTTCGCAGCGAACTTGGTTCAGGAAGCGAGTTCAGCTTCTCCCTTGTCTTTGCAATGGGAACTCCTGAACCCAGGCGGGATCGTTCGGTGGATCGGGAGCTATTCAAAGGGTTCCATATTCTGCTTGTGGAGGATGGGTCGGTAAACGCAGCTATCACGACGAATGTGCTGGAGTTGCATGGTGCTCGGGTGACCTGGGCGATTGACGGCCGGCAGGCGGTAGACCTGTTTGCTGCAAGTCGGCTCGGCGAGTTCGATGCCGTGCTCATGGATATGAGGATGCCCGTTATGGACGGCGTGGAAGCCACGCGTGCCATTCGGCTTCTGCCTCGGTCCGATGCGCGTGAAATCCCCATTGTTGCGATGACGGCAAATGCGTTCAAAGAGAGCGAGGGCGCGGCGCGTGACGCGGGGATGAACGAGTTCGTTACCAAGCCTTTGGATATCGACGAGGTGTTCGACGTGCTGGGTCGTTTGCTGAAAAGATAGCTTTCGGCAGGAGCGCGGCTGGGTGCAAGCGCAGGCTTGCTTGCGCGATTCTGCGGCCGCGCTAAGAGAGCGCGTTGATGTTCGCTCGCGCCGTCCGGTAGCTTTCAAGCGCCGCCAGGGCCAGATCGTCGACATTGTGCAGATGATTCGCCCGTATTGCTTGTACCAGGGCATCGCATCGCGCGCTGAGGGATGCGAGCCCCAAGTTCGCAGCCGTTCCTTTCACGGCGTGAGCGATGCTTTCCGCAGCTTCGTAGTCTTTCGCGCGCATCGCTTCGGGAAGCTTCTCAAGGGTGTCCTCCCGAACGAACACCTCAAGCATGGACATGAGCAGGTTCGCATTGCCGCAAAACCGCTTGAGGGTGGTTTCGACGTCGATGCCCAGTGTTTCGAGTTGTTGAAGCCGATTATCCATAAAGTGCCTCAGGCTTTCTGCTTCAGGGCGTTTTTCGCGGTTTCGCGCACTGCGAGTGCCAAGAATTCATCTTTCGGTATGGGTTGCGCGTACAGGTATCCTTGCACGAGGTCGCATCCGACGCTTTCGAGCAGCGATGCCTGGTCGCGGGTTTCCACGCCTTCCGCGATAACCGGGAGGCCGAGGGATTTTGCCATGGGAACTATAGCTCGCAAGATGCTTTCTTCGCGGGCGCGGTTCCTGCTTTCCCCGCCGAGGAAGCGCATATCGAGCTTGATCATGTCGATAGGAACGTCGCGGAGCATGCTCAACGACGAATACCCCGTTCCGAAATCGTCCATGAGCACGGTGAATCCGAATCGCTGCAGTTTTCCCATTGCCTGCAGCAATTGCGGAAGGTTGTCGGCGTACGCGCTTTCGGTGATTTCCAGTCGCAATCGCGAGGGCGGAAGTTTATACCGTTTTACCAGGTCGACAAGATTGTCGCAGAGGTGCGGGTCGTAGAATTCCAGACGCGATATGTTGACCGACAGGGGGACCGGGGCAATCCCGCTGCTTTCCATGGAAGCGAGAAAGCAGCAGACTTCTTCTCGGATGTGGCTATCGAGGCGGACGATGAAGCCGCTGTTCTCGAAAAAGGGAAGAAACTGTCCCGGCGGGATAAGACCTTTGTCGGGATGGCGCCAGCGGACGAGGGCCTCGCCGCCGACAAGAGCGCCCGAGGCAAGGTTGAAAATGGGCTGGATGAACGGTTCGAACTCCCTCTTTTCGAGCGCACGTTCCCCTTCGGCTTTCATTGTGTGCTTTACGATGAGCGACTGGTGCATGTTGGAGTCGTACAGGGCGAATCGGGTGTTGTAATTTCCTTTGATGGAACGCAGCGCAAGCGTCGCGCGGTCGCACATGATGTCGACCGGCATCGTGCGGTCCGTTATTTCGTACATGCCGAAGTAAAGCACGATCTCATGTTCCGCCTCCGCGTTGGCGAGGGCAAGTTCCAGCTGCGTTGCCAGATTGTCGCTCAGGGCCATATCTTTGGGCAGGCATAGCGCGAAATGATCCGCCTCCATGCGTCCGTATACGCCGCGATCTCGTATGGTCTTGTCGAGACATTGCGCGATGACCTTCAGAACCTCGTCGCCTCGGGTGCTGCCGTGCAGCTCGTTGAATATCTTGAAACGTTCGATATCGAATTGCACGATGGCGAACGCTTCATGGGGACGGGACTTGAGCAGTTCGGCGGTTTTGCGGCAGAACGCAGCACGGTTGTACAAGCCCGTGAGGCCGTCGTGTTCTGCCGCGTAAAGGAGTTCTTGCGCGCGATGGGCGGCAAGGAGCTCGGTTTCGCGCAGCGCTGCTTGCAGCTGCTCCCGTTCAAGCACGTGCTTCGTGACGATGTTGTCGACGCGTCGGCGGGCGACGGTCGTGTTGAAGGGCTTCGCTATGAAGTCATCTGCGCCGCGCAAAAGCGCCGGCTCCTCGTGAGCCGATTCGCCGGTTTCCACGATGATGGGTATATCTGAAAGCGACGGGTCGGCCTTCATCGCGTCGATGAGCGCAAATCCGTTCATGCCTTTCATGTCTATGTCGAGTACGACGACGTCGACCTTGCGTTCGGCCATGGCGGCGAGAGCTTCCTGCCCACTGGTTGCTTCCAGGATGGAGTACGATTCGGCGAACATATTGGCCAAAAGCGTGCGATCGATTCTGGAGTCGTCGACAATGAGCATGGAGCAGAGGGCGTCCATGTAGCGTGCTCCTTTCCAATGCGCGGCGCCGCTTGCGATTGCGTTGCGCGGCGCGCAAAACGCAAGCATATTGTATTGCTCGGCGGCGGCGCTTGCAATGACGTATGGTTGCGGGGAGACTCCGGCTTTTGGCTGCGGGGAGGGGCGGCCGAGCTTGGCATGTGGACGCGAATTGGCACCTACGACGCTGCGGAGGGGTTTCGAGGGCTTGCTTGCGCGTGGCCCACGGACAAAATGCCTGGTCGTAATTCAAGATGCAGCCAACATGGGGGTTCGGGCGCGCCGAAAATTGTCACAGGTGCCGATTCGCGCCCAAACCTACGGCTTCGGCCGTAATTCCGAGGTTCGAAAACTTCTTGAAACATTTCGCCGTTAATTTGAATAAGGCAAGATGAAGGCGCGTTTTCCCCTGCGGCCGTGCTATCGTATGCGGATGACTCAACGGGGGTGTGGCGGATTGCGCGCAGGGGAAGGGCCACGCCTTGAATGCGACAAGTTAGGAGCGCACGCCGATGGCGATGATTTCGGATATCTATGGCTCGATGGTGTTCAACGAGCATACGATGCAGGAGCGATTGCCTTCCGCAACGTACAAGAGCCTGCTCAAGACCATCAAAGAGGGCAAGCCGCTCGAAATCGAGGTTGCGAACGTCGTGGCTCATGCCATGAAGGAATGGGCTATGGAGAAGGGCGCTACGCACTTCACGCATTGGTTCCAGCCTCTTTCGGGCATTACGTCGGAGAAGCACGACAGCTTCCTCGACCCGTGCAGCGACGGGCGCGCCATCATGAGCTTTTCTGGAAAAGAGCTGATCCAAGGCGAGCCGGATGCCTCGAGCTTCCCTTCCGGCGGTTTGCGCGCCACGTTCGAAGCGCGCGGCTACACGGCCTGGGATCCCACGTCCTACGCCTTCATCAAGGACGAGGTTCTATGCATTCCCACGGCGTTTTGCAGCTACACGGGCGAGGCGCTTGACAAGAAAACCCCGCTGCTGCGTTCGATGAGCGCCATCGACGAGCAGGCGAATCGCGTGCTGGCCCTGTTCGGCGAGCCGCACGAGCGCGTGGTGCCCACCGTGGGTTCCGAGCAGGAGTACTTCCTTATTTCCGAGAAAGACTACGCGAAGCGCCAGGACCTCATCATGTGCGGGCGCACGCTGTTCGGCTATGCGCCGCTGAAGGGGCAGGAGCTGGAAGAGCATTACTTCGGCGCCATTCGCCCTTCGGTCAACGAGTTCATGAAAGAGCTCGACAACGAGCTGTGGGCTTTGGGCGTGTCGGCGCGCACGAAGCACAACGAGGTGGCCCCCGCTCAGCATGAACTGGCTCCCATCTTCACCAACGCGAACCGGGCGATCGACGAAAACCTGCTGACCATGGAGAAGATGCGCCTTCTGGCCAGCCACTACGGTCTTGTATGCCTGCAGCACGAGAAGCCGTTCGCGGGCATCAACGGGTCGGGCAAGCACAACAACTGGTCGCTTTCCAAGGGCAAGACGAACCTGCTCGAGCCCGGGGAAAGCCCCATGGACAACCTGCGCTTCCTGGTGTTTTTGACGGGCGTCATCCAGGCGGTCGACGATTACCAGGAATTGCTGCGCATGTCGGTGGCGTCGGCGGGCAACGATCATCGCCTGGGGGCGGACGAGGCTCCCCCGGCCATCATCTCCATTTTCTTGGGCGACGAGCTGGACGCCATCGTGGATGCGCTCGTTGACGGGCATGAGTACACGAATGCGGAAAAAGTGGCCATGGATCTGGGCGTTGCCGTACTGCCGAACTTCCTCAAGGACAACACCGACCGCAACCGCACCAGCCCCTTCGCGTTTACGGGCAACAAGTTCGAGTTCCGCATGCCCGGCTCTGCGGTGAACCTGTCCGATTGCAACATGATCCTCAACACGGCCATGGCGAAAAGCCTCAAGGAATTCGCCGACGCCATGGAGGGCAAGTCGGGCGAAGAGTTCGAGGCGGCGGCCATCGCGTACGTGAAGAAGACGCTCGCGAAGCACCAGCGCATTATCTTCAACGGAAACGGGTACTCCGAGGAATGGCAGGTCGAGGCCGAGCGTCGCGGGCTGGCGAACTACAAGACCACCGTCGACGCGCTTCCGTGCTTCGTCGATCCGAAGAGCATCGCGTTGTTCGAAGAGTTCGGCGTGCTGTCGGAGATTGAGGTTCGTAGCCGCTACGAGGTGAAGCTGGAGAAGTACACCAAGCTGCTGAACATTGAGGTGCGTACGATGAAGCGCATGGTGCGCCGCGCATTCTTGCCAGCTATCAACGCGTATGCGGCCGAGATTGCCGACAGCATCACGGCGTTCAAAACGGCGGCTCCTGGCGCCGAGACCAGCCAGCAGGAAACGTTGCTGCATAAGTTGCTGGGCGGCATCAAGGAGATCGACACGCATCTGCAGAAGCTTGACTCGATGCATCACGCTGCACAGAAGATGGAGAACGAGCAGGAAAAGGCGAACGTGTACGCCCACGAGATCGTTCCCGTCATGGAAGCTTTGCGCGCGGCTGTGGACAGCATGGAGATACTGGTGGATCGCGATATGTGGCCAGTTCCCACGTACAACGACATTCTGTTCTACGTGTAAGGAAACGAGCAGCGCCCCGATTCGCAAAACGAATCGGGGCGCTTTTTTGTCCTGCGACTTTCGGGGGCTGGCGCTCTGCATCGGCTTAGGCTTGCTGCGCGTCCTTCGCCGCTTCGCGCGCATCTTCCAGCTCTTGCGTGCCTTGGTTCAGCAGCACCACGCCGCCGACGACCAGCGCAATGCCCACGCACGTGATTACGTTGAAGGGATCGCCCCAGGCGATAATGCCGATGGCGGCCGTCAGTACGGTGCCCACGCCGCCCCAGATGCCGTACACGAGGCCGAGCGGCAGGTGCTTCAACGTGAACGTGAGCAGCGTGAACGACACGAGATAGCCCGCAAGGGTCAGCGCGGTGAACAGCGGTGCGGAAAACCCTTCCGACAGCTTCATCATGGTAGTGCCGAACACTTCGAGGATAATGGACACGCTGAGCAGCGCATAGGGATGTACACGGTCCATGATTACACTCCCATCTTCAAAACGACCACGCCGGCGATGATGGCTATAAGGCCCACGATCTTCTTCGCATTGAGGCCCTCATGCCAGAATACGGTGCCCACCACGGCAGTGAGCGCAATGCCGAGGCCGGTCCATACTGCGTAGGCGAAACCGAGCGGTAGCTGCTCGAGTGTTTGCGCGATCAGGTAAAACGCAACGATGTATCCAATGACGATGCCAATAATGGGCGCTTTTCGCGTGAAGCCGTTCGAGAGCTTCATCATGGAGTCGGCAAACACCTCGAAGATGACGGCGATGCCGAGCAGCACGTAGGGCGACATGATTCCTCCTATTCGCTTGGCTCCGATTGGCCAAGTTCTGATATCCTAAAGTATCCCCTAAGGGGAGAGTCAATTGCTTTATATGCAGAATGCAGAGGAGCGCCATGAGAAACGACCTGCTGTCTATCGGCGAAGTGGCCCACCTCAAGGGCGTGGGGGTGAAGGCGCTGCGCTATTACGAGCGCATTGGCGTTTTGCGCCCCGCGTACGTGAACCCCGATACCGGCTATCGCTACTATGCGCTGCGCCAGATGAACGAACTGGACGTGATCGTGTCGTGCGTGCAGTTGGGCGTGCCGCTGAAAGAGCTGGCCGACTACGTGTCCGACTGCGGCGCGATGGATATATCGTCCCTGTTGGAGCGCGCGTACATTTTGGCAAAGGAAAAGCTGCGCGACACGCAGGCCATTCTGCTGGAATTGGACGGGTATCGTCGCGAGATTGCCGTGCAGCATGCGTTGCGCACCTCGCCGGCCCCGTACGAGCGCGTGCTGGGAAAGCGCACGTTTTTGGTGATGCCCTGGGGCCACGCTGCGTTCGATGCGAAGCGCTATACGAGGGCTATGTCCGGGCTGTACGGCGAAACGAAGCGCGCATCCATGGCGCCGTTGTTCTTGCAGGGCATGATTTGCCTTCCGGGCGATGGCGGGAAGGAGGGGGCCGAGGCGCCGGAGCCGTCCTGGTACGTTGCGCTTGAGGTGCAGGCACTGCCGGGAGAAGAGCTGGCCGCGCCGCCGCAGGAGCGCGGCATGCGCCTGCTTGCGCTGCCGGGCGGCACGTTTTGCGGCCGGCGGGTCGAGCGCGAAACGTTCGAATTGTGCTATCGCGAGGTTTTCAAGGAGGCGCGAACTGCATCCGGTATCGACACTCTGCTGGCGTTCGAGATTTGGGATGCCGAGTTGAGGACCGACCGCACTATCGTCGAGGTTTTGAGAGGCTAGTTCCTATCGGTTGCCAGCGGCCGGTTCCGTTCTGCCTCCGGTTTCAGGGGGGGGCTGGGCGCGCTTCGGAGGTGCTCTTGATGCTCTTGGGCGCAGCGCGGGAGCGCGGAAAGCGCGGAGGTGCCGCCCGGCTGCTTTGGGCGGCGACGCGCTCGGTTTGCCTTTTCTGTCCCTTTCGTCGAATCGGCGACCCTTTGCCGGAACCGGTGCGTTCGCTTTAGCGCATTGGAGTACAATAAACGCGGTAGCTTAGACGAAATCTGCACGTCAAACCGTATGGACTCGCCCTTTTGCCCATTGCGGTCAAACCGCAGCGGTGTGACCATTGCAGACGGTAACGGTTCCGGTGTCAGCGAGAAGGGATGAATATGGCAGGCATCACAGAAGTCGAGTACATTTGGAAAAACGGGGAGCTGGTCCCCTGGGCGGATGCCACGACGCACATCCTGTCCCATTCGCTGCATTACGGCTCCGGCGTGTTCGAGGGCATTCGCTGCTATCAGAACCCCGACACCAAGAAGAGCTACGTATTCCGCCTGCGCGACCACATGGAGCGCCTGCATCGCAGCTGCAAAATTGCCTGCATCGATCTGCCGTACACGGTTGACGAGTTGTGCGATGCTACGCTTGAAGTGATCCGCGCGAACAAGCTTGAGAAGTGCTACATCCGCCCCATCGTGTATCGTGGCTACGGCGTGATGGGCGTCGACCCGACCGGATCGACGACCGACGTGGCCATCGCTTGCTGGCCTTGGGACAGCTACTTGGGCGCCGATGCGCTCGAGCAGGGCGTGGCCGTGGGCGTGTCGTCTTGGCGCCAGCGCTCCAACAACGCCATTCCTCCTGCGGTGAAGAGCACCGCTTCCTACATGAACTCCATCCTGGCGAAGCTGGAGGCCAAGGAGCACGGCTATGCCGAGGCCATCATGCTGAACGAGGCGGGCTTGGTGTGCGAGGGAACGGGCGAGAACCTGTTCATTGTCCGCGACGGTATCCTGTCGACGCCGCCGCTGTCCGACGGCCTGCTGGAGGGCATCACGCGCGACACGGTGCTGTGCTTGGCCGATGACCTGGAGATTCCCGCTATCGAGGAGAGCCTGACGCGCGCCGATCTCTACGTGGCCGACGAGGTGTTCATGACCGGCTCCGCCGCCGAGCTTACGCCGATCGGATCTGTGGACGGCCGCACCGTGGGCAAGCCCGGGCAGGTTACGCGCGCTTTGCAGGAGCGCTTCTTCGACGTTGTCTATGGCAACATCGAAGAGTACGCCGAATGGGTAGCGGAAGTATAGCCATTGAAAATCCTCACGTACGACAGCACGTTGCGCGACGGCGAGCAATGCGAAGGCATCACGCTGTCGCTTGAGGACAAGCTGCGCATCGTCGAGCGGTTGGACGCGCTGGGAATCGACTTCATCGAAGGAGGTTTCCCCGCGTCCAACCCTAAAGATATAGCGTTTTTCCAGCGCGTGCAAACCCTCCCGCTTCGCCACGCGCGCATAGCGGCGTTTGGGTCCACATGCAAAAAAGGCGTCGCCGCCGAGCAAGACCAAGGTCTTGCTGATTTGGTGGCAAGCGGGGCTCCGGTTGCCACTATCGTGGGAAAAACCTGGGATGCCCA
Source organism: Paraeggerthella hominis (assembly GCF_021044775.1). Classification (NCBI taxonomy): domain Bacteria; kingdom Bacillati; phylum Actinomycetota; class Coriobacteriia; order Eggerthellales; family Eggerthellaceae; genus Paraeggerthella; species Paraeggerthella hominis. The sequence goes on along the minus strand of NZ_JAJNOQ010000004.1, from coordinate 269,887 downwards.
GGTCACGCGCGCGCTTCAGACGACGCTTGAGGAAAACCTGCGAATGATTCGCGATTCCGTAGTGTTTTTGAAGCGTTGCGGCTTGCAGGTGGTGTTCGATGCCGAGCACTACTTCGACGGCTATGCTGCCAACGCCGAGTACGCGCTTGCGTGCGTGCGTGCTGCTAGCGAAGCCGGCGCCGACTCCGTGGATTTGTGCGAGACCAACGGCGGCGCGCTGCCGTTTCAGGTGGAGGAGGTCGTGCGCGCGACGGCTGCTGCCGTTCCCGGTCAGCAACTGGGCATTCACTGCCACAATGACTCCGGGTGCGCGGTGGCCAACGCGCTTGCGGCGGTTCGTGCGGGAGCGGTGCAGGTTCAGGGTACGGTGAACGGCTTCGGCGAGCGCGTGGGCAACACCGATCTGCTCACGGTCATTGCCGATCTTGAGCTCAAAATGGGCATGACGTGCGTGGGGAGGGACAACCTGCGCCAGCTGACCAGCGTGGCGCAGTTCGTGGCCGAGTCGTGCAACATGGCCCTGCCGACCCATCATCCGTACACGGGGGCTTCAGCGTTCGCGCACAAGGGCGGCTTGCACGCCAGCGCTATCGCCCGATTCCCCGAAGCGTACGAGCACGCTTCGCCGGAAAGCGTGGGGAACAATGCTCGCATGCTGGTAAGCGAGCTTGCGGGCAAGGCGTCTCTTATGGCGAAGGCGCGCGGGCTGGGCATTGACCTAACGCCCCATCTTGACAAGGTTCAGGGTATTCTGGACGACATCAAGCAGCGCGAGGCGGGCGGGTACTCGTACGAGGTCGCCGACGGTTCGCTGGCATTGCTGCTGCAGCGGCATTTGGGCGCGTATCGCCCCCATTTCACGCTGGAGAGTTTTCGCGTTATCGTGGACGACCACGAGGATACGGGCGCTCTTGCGAAGGACGCGATGTCCGAAGCTACGATCAAGATTCACGTAGGCGATCGGCGATTCGTGGCTACCGGCGAAGGCGCGGGTCCCGTTGGCGCTTTGGATAATGCGCTGCGCATGGCTATCGTGGCCTTTTATCCCCAGGTGGCAGACATGGAGTTGGTGGACTACAAGGTGCGTATCCTGGACGAGAACGTGGGCACCGACGCCATCACCCGCGTTGTCATCACCACAAGCGACGGCTCTGGCAGTTGGGGAACCGTGGGCGTGTCGGAAAACATTATCGAGGCTTCGTGGAATGCCATCGTGGATTCCATAGAGTACGGCCTCATGAAGATGGGAGAGTAGCATGAGCGATCTCAGGACGCCCGAAGTTGAAGATCTGCTGCACGTGTTCGCTGCGCTCGACGACGAAGACACCATTTTCGCCCTGTTGGAAGACCTGTTCACTATTCGAGAGATCAAGGATACCTCGCAACGATTGGCTGTGGCTCGACAGCTTGATGCGGGGAAGTCGTACGCGGCCATTGAAGAAGCTACCGGTGCGTCGGCCACGACCATCGCGCGCGTGTCGAAGTGCTTGAGTTACGGATCCGGCGGCTACGGTGCCGCTCTTGCTGCGCTTGGCGACACCTCGAAGCGCGGGTAGGGTTTTACGAGGACGGCTTTGCGGTCCAAGGGTTGCGGCCTGCAAGTTGAGTTCTGCTCGCAGTGCGCTCCTGTTGCCGCGGCGCCGATGCGTCCAATTCTGCCGTTGAGCTGTTGTCGATGCGCGGCGGCCGCAGAACGTGGCGCGAAATCGCGGGTCTGCGCTCCTTGCGCGGCTTGTCGGGCGCGGTTGTTTTGTGCGCTTGCATCAACGGTCCAGACCAGCAAAGTGCAGTACCCTCAACGATTGTCGAAGGCGCGTATCCAGAAGCGCAGACCCGCAATTCCGCGCCACGTTCCACGTCGTTTTCGGCATTGTCGCCGAAGGCCCGGACGGCTCGCGGGGCGAGTCCGACCGGGCCTTCGTGCGTTCTGGACGAAACCTTCTTGAGCAGCTGGTGTCGACCTCTATGCGCCGGTTGCCGTTGCGGGCGGCGCTACCGGGTCGCCGTATTCGTCGATAGTGCCGTTTGCGCGGCCTTCCAGGTACTTCTGACGCGCTGCGCCGCGACGAAACGTTACCGGCGCCTTGCCGCTGTTGAGCTGGTAGCAGTACCAGAATACGAATGGGATGCCGATGATGCCGTTGACCATGCCCCACCAGTACATGACTTCGGGGTTGAACCAGGAGGCGCTGTTCATGATGGTGGGGAACAAAAGCGGGAAGCAGCTGCGCAGCAAAAGGTGCGCGCCAAGCGTGTAAATACGCCCGGTGATGTAGAGCTCCGGCCTTCGCATGACGATGGGATACAGTTCGGCCGCTGCCAGGATGCAGCAGGTGGAAGCGAAGAACTCATGGCCCTCGGCGTACACGAAGCAGGCGTTCCAGGTGGTGTAGAGGAAGTTCCACATGGGTACGGTGTAGGACAGGATCTCGCCATGGCTGGAAGTGTCGTATTTCCAGAATTTGTCACCGAAGGGCATGGTAATGCACAGGATGAATCCAGCTAGGGCGTTCATCGTATTGCCCATCTGCACGTCGCGCAGCGTGGCTTCGGCAATGTTGCAGAACACGATTCCGTACAGCACCCATCGAACCCAGCGTTTGCGCATGAGCCGCCAGAAAGGAGTGTCTTTCTGCTCGACGGCGGCGATGCGTCCGAGCCCCGCGAAGATGAGCGGCAAAATGACGGACAGGTTTTTGGCCCAGCGGAACCAGTCGTCGCCCGGAATGTTGGCGATCCAAAGCGGAACGGTAATCAGAGAAATTACCCATACCCACATTGACGTGCGGTAATGTCGCCTCATGAACTCGGTGAGCAGCATGAGCAACACGGTGTAGACAACCATGGAGACGGGTGTGACCCAAACGGGCACGGTCATGGCGAATCCCCTTTCTGCCGAAACGACCTGGCCGTCTTTCGCGACGGCATTCGCGCTCTTTTCCCAGGTGGCGCGCTTGGCGCCAGTCTAGCATCGTCTGCGATTCGGCTTCTTTCACAAAAGGACCCCTTGTGTGAAAGACTTCCTTGAAAGCCCCTCGTATACTGCGGGGCGTATGGGTGGCGACGGAGGGGTTCGCCGCAAGAGAGTTTGCAAAGGGGCGATTCTCGTGGGCATTCTGTATCAAGCGGCCGATCCGCTGTACTGGGCCATTTGGCTGTTCATCCTGTTTGCGCTTATGGCGTTCAACGAGCTAGGCCGCACGTCGCTGTGGGCGGGCATTGCGCTGTTTGCCGTGGTGCCTATCGTTTTGACCGTGTTCGTGTGGCCGACTACGGCGGCGCCTGGCAACGAGTACGGTACGGGCACGTGGTTCAACTGGGTGAAAACGTACTCGGCGTTGGCCGGCTGCCTGGGATTCATCGCGCTGCGCTTCGTGAAGTGGCGCGGCAAGGACGGCAAGGTGCACCATCTGTACGAAAAGAAGTGGGCCTTGTGCTTCCCGCCTCTTATTCTGGCGATCAATATTGCCGAAGCGGTCATCCGCGATTTCCAGGTGTTCAGCTTCGGGCTATGGCAGGGCGGTATCGTCGAGAACCTGTGGACGATTTCGGGTCCGTGGAACATCATGAACGGCATTGCGGGCATTTTGAATATCGTTACCATTTGCGGTTGGTTCGGCATCTTCATCTCGAAGGACTCGTCTAAGGACATGATCTGGCCCGACATGATTTGGGCATGGATCATCGCGTACGATCTGTGGAACTTCGCCTACACGTACAACTGCATTTCCGACCACTCCGCCTACTGCGGCTTGGCGCTGCTGCTGGCATGCACGATTCCCACGTTCTTCATCAAGAAGGGCGCTTGGCTGCAGCATCGTGCTCAAACGCTGGGCTTGTGGATCATGTTCGTTATGACGGTGCCCCAGTTCGCCGATGTGTTGGCTCCAATTCCGACCACGCATAATCCGGCTGCGTTCTTCGCGGTGAGCTTGGTGGCGCTTGCGTCGAACGTGGCGCTTGCCGTCTACCAGTTCCGCAAGATTCGCCGCTGCAAGTTGAACCCGGTGAAGGACGAGCTGTACGCCGATACGAAGGCGTACCAGCGGGTCGCCCAGGAAAACCGTTAGCATGCGTCGGCGCGAGGGCGACTGCGCCCCGCGTCGGCAGCCGCTTGACGCGCAACGCATCTTCGCCATGACTGAACAGAGTCATCTTTCGTATAATGGACGCGCACAGGATCGCCCTGTGCGCGTCCATGCGCGTTTCGGCGCGAGGGGAGATGCAATGCGGTTGGGCACCCGACAGACCAGATACGAGCCGGCGCGGCGCGATTGCGGGCGTTCTTTGATCGAGCGCAAGCGACTCGATGGCCCGGCGGGGGATATCATGGCCGCGGCCCGTTCGCTGTTCGAGCGGCAAGGCGTGCGCGCGACTACCGTGAAGGACATTGCGGCAGAGGCGGGCGTCACGCGTGAACTGGTCTACTATTACTTCGAAAACAAGCAAGCCGTCATCGATGCGGTGCTGGACGACTACGTAGAAGACCTGGTGGAAAGCGTGGTCGTGTGGAACGAATCGCGCGCGTTCGGCGATACGCCCGGATCCCTTAAAACCTGCATCGCCACGTTTCGGCGCGCGCTGTACGACGCGGAGGGCAATCAGCGTCCGATGATTCGCGTGCTCGAAGAGCTGGGGATGCGCGACTCGTTCGACGTGCGCGCCGTGCGCGAAACGGTGGACTGCATTCACGATCACATCGTAGTGGAGTACGCGGAATACCACCATATTGAAATAGACCTGGTGTACGAGATGTTCTGCGTGGTCATATTCGGCTTGGTGGGCCTTGTCAAAATCAATCCCGACATATCCGACGAAGCTCTTATGAAGGTGGTTGAGCAGGCATTGCGCCTGGACATGGATCCAATTGCGGTATCATGAGCGAACGAAAGCCGATGAATCGTTCAGGGCGATAGGAGCCGCAATGACCACATTGTTCGTGAATGCCTGCATGAGGGGGCATGATTCCCGTACACTTACGTTGTGCCGCGAGTACCTTGCGCGGAAGCAGGACGTCGTCGAAGTTGACTTGGCGGCGCTCGCGTTGAAGCCTTTTGACGCCGATATGGTGGCGGATCGCGTGGAGAAGCAGACTGCGGGTGCGTGGGACGATCCGATATTCGCGCTGTCGCGCCAGTTCGCCGAGGCGGATGACATTGTAATTGGCGCGCCGTACTGGGACCTCTCGTTCCCGGCTTCGCTCAAGGTGTATCTGGAGCATGTCAGCGTGTGCGACAGCACGTTTCATTTTACCGAGGATGCGCGGTGCGAGGGCTTGTGCAAGGCGGCGACCCTCACGTACCTTACGACGTCCGGCGGCTTCGTGGGGGATGCGAACTTCGGATACGACTATCTGTGCGGCATTGCGCGCATGTTCGGAATACCGGAAACGCGTTTCGTGGCGGCGGAGGGCTTGGACATCGTGGGCATTGACGTTGAGGATCAGATGGACAAGGCGCGCGCTCAGATGGCGAAGCTCGGGTGAGTTGGCGGTAAGGCAGAGGAGGAATGCACGTGAGTCGCTTGCTGATTGTGGTGGACTATCAGGTTGACTTTGTAGATGGCGCGTTGGGCTTTGCGGGAGCGGAAAAGCTCGCGCAGCCTATTGCGAACAAGATTTCGGAGTACCGGAAACGGGGGGACGACGTTGTATTTACGTTCGATACGCACGGATCCGACTACCTGAGCACCCAGGAAGGGCGCAACCTTCCGGTTGAACACTGCATCGAGAATACGCCTGGTCACAAGCTGTACGGAGCGGTTGCTTCGGAACTGCTCGACTCTGACAAAGTGTTTTTCAAGCCCGTTTTCGGCTCGGTCGAGTTGTTCGATTGGTTGAGGTCGGCCCAGCGTGCAGCCGACGAAGCGGGAGCGCTGCCGTTCGAGGAGATCGAGCTGGTGGGGTTGGTGTCCAATATATGCGTGGTGGCCAATGCGGTGCTGGTGAAGACCGCATGTCCCGATGTGCCGGTTACGGTTGATGCCGCATGCACGGGTTCGTTCGACGTCCGCTTGAACGAGGCTGCCCTCGATACGATGGAAAGCCTGCAGATCAAGGTGGCAAATCGCTGATGGGCCACCTGAAATCCAAGCGATTCACGATTCTGAGCTGGTTGGCGGTTGCTGCTTGGGCGGTGTTCATCTTTTGCATGTCGGCGAACACGGGCAGCGATCTGAATCAAGGCACGGGACTCCTTTCGCACCTGTATCAGGCGTTGAAGGAGCTGCAGGCGCACATCTTGGGACCCGAGGCCGATGCCATCAACTCGATTGCGCATTTCTGCGAATACACCGTGTTCGGTGCGTTGTGGGCGAATGCGCTGCGTTGCCACATGCCCCTTCGACGTGCTTGCGCGCTGGCTGTTGCGTGCGGCAGTCTGTACGGCGTGACCGATGAGTTCCATCAGTTGTTCGTTCCTGGTCGCATGTGCGATCCCGTGGATTGGGCGGTTGACACCGCGGGTGCCGCGTTGGGCTCGGGGATTGCGTTCTTCCTGCTGAGCCGGCGCCTTGAGGGGCGGGTTCCGAACGACGCGCGGTAGCCTTTCCTGCTTGTTCCGCCGCAGAGATTGCGTGCCAGGTTGAGAAAACGATTTGGCTGAGGAATGCGAGGCGGCCGAAGACGCGCGCAGCCGCCCGGCGACGGCTGCGCGCGTCTTCGGCCGCCTTGTTTTGCGCATGGGGTTCGTAAAAGCTTGATGGCTGGCAGGTTCTTGCGGTTTGAGGTCGTCGAACGGGGCGCCGCTTCTCTCGTCGTCTGATTTGCATTCTGTTTTACCTGATCACGGCGTTGGGTCGCTGCGTGATGTCTTCGGGTGCGCGCGATTCGCCGGCTTCGACAACCTCAAACCGTCAAAACCTGCCACGGAAAGCGATTTTTCGTGCGCGCGCCTTCTTCGCATAGGAAACGCTGTCACCCATTTGATGAGACTGCCGCTTTGAGCGAGCGAGGCGCGTGGCAAAACGGCGTCTTCGATCCGTGCCGATTTTGGCGTAGCGGCAAAGTTCGGAAAAACTTTTGCATAGGAATTTGTAAAGTTCTGTGGTATCGTGTCAAAAAGTTAGCCTTAGATAACATATTACTACTAAGCTAATAATATATTTCGCATGCATGTAATGCAGGGGAAGCCCTTTGAAGCGGGCGGTTCGACACGAAAGGATATCCATGGAACATTCGATGAAGGCGGGCGTTGTCGCGCGAGGCTCCGCTGTTGCGCTGGCGTTTGCTTTGGCGGCGGGCGCAGTGCCGGCGCAGGCCATGGCTGTTGGCGCAGCGCCGATGCCGACTGCAGAGGCAGCGACGGGAAGCTCTGTCTCCTTGGACAAGGATAATCTTGCGAACGGAACTTATGCGGTTCCGGTGCGCATGCTGCAGGCTTCCAACTTGAGTTCGTCTCAGGGTTCGATTGCAAGCAGTGCGCTGGATCCGATTGGTTTGCTGACGGTGCGTCATGGGGCGTACACGCTCAGCCTCAATATGAGCGGGCAGGTTCTGGGTCAGTACTGCAACTACCTGGGATATTTCGGGTCGTATCGCGTGGATGGGAACGCGCTTGCCACCAACGGATCCGATGTTGCAGTTGTGGACTTTGGCGGCGAAGCCGGTAGGCCGTTCGTGGCGGATGTTCCTTTGGGCGAGGTTGCCAAGACTTCCGGTTACGTTGCGTTGCGACTTGGCGCGCAGGCCATGGGCGACAATCGCCAGACCGCTGCGGTCCTGATCGACTGGAGCGGCTTGACGGTTGACAGCCTTGACGGCGAGGGCCGACCCTTGGAGACCCTTGTCGATGAAGCCGCCGCCATCGCGCAGGGTGGCAAGAGCGACGAGGCGTATCGATCTTTGCAGGATGCTATCGCGCGCGCCCGTGCCGTTGTCGAAAAGGGCGCCGCTGCAACGCCGGAGGAGATCGTGGCTGCCGAAGCGGATTTAGCGTCGGCTATCGAGACGTTCAACGGCTCGCCTGATGCGGTCGACCCCGTTGTTCCGGAGGGTCCCGGAACCGAACAGCCTGCTCCGACGCCTGAAAAGCCGGATACCGACGCCTCGAACGGAAACGGGAACTCGACGACAACTCCCTCGCAGCCTCAGCAGCCGAGCGCCGCTTCCTCTCGCGCCGAATACGTTGCCGGGCATACGTATGCCGTGCCTATGAAGTTTTACAAGGCAAATTCCGGCGAGCTGTCGATGGCCGATCAGTATTTCGGCGACACCGCTTACGTGGTTCCTCGTTCCGATGGCATGTTCGAAGTGCGCTTCACGACGAACAGGTCGGACTACGTCGAAAAACTCTCGTACGGCGGATACGCGGCCTCGGTGGTGAGCGAAAACGGCGCAAGCCGTACGTACAGCGTGGTGATCGCAGCTTCGAAGGATACCGTGGTGCTGCCCATCACGATGACCATCAAGCCCATGCGCGAAATGGGCGGCGGCGACGTGTCTGCCGACCTGCATCTGTATTTGGGAGATGCAAAGGTGAAGGATTTGGGGTCGGGCGACGCAGGTGTTCCGACCAGCGGAAAGACCGGCAATAGTCCCGCTTCCGGCGGTGCGCAAGGTTCGTATCTGCCGAAGACCGGTGACGACGGCTTGTCTGTTGCCGCGGGAGCCGCTGCGGTTGCGGCGGGAGCGGTTGCGGTCGGCGCGGCAGCGCGACGCTTTTCGCTGCAGGGGCGAGGGGAAGGTCGTTGAACGTGCGGTCATCGTTCGCCGTGAAGTCCTCGCGCGCGTTTGTCGCCGTTGTTGCCCTGGCGTTCTCTGCTGCGCTTTCCGTTGGCGGTTCTCCTGCTCATGCGGTAGTTTCATCGGTTTCGACAGCTGCGGTTCATGCGAGCTACGCTAATCCCGACACCGGCGTGATCGAGGATTCGGGCGGGCAGGCAAGCGAGGCTTTGGGGACGTCGATGAGCCAAGGCATTACCGGATCCTCGGCGCTTGTCGAGAAAGATGCGGACGGAAGCGAGTTCGTGACCATCAGGCTTTCCCAAGCTGACCAGATCGGCGAGGTCAGCATTGCCTCCGACGTCGATCGTACGGGCGTTTATGCCGAGGACGTTGCGGCCGAGGTAATGCAGCGCGATGCCGAGCTCAATACGGCGGACTATCGTGCGCAGGTGGCATCGGCGCAGGCTACGTTGCGCATTTCGATGTACGTGCATCCCATGGGGCGCTCGGTGGTGTACTTCGTGCAGTTATCCGATGCGGCTCCCGGAAACTCGGAAGGTTTTGTCGAAAGCATCGTTGCTGGCCAAGGGTCCGAGCAGGGCCAAGCGCCGGACGGTGGAACGGCTCGGGGATCGAGCGAAGCGTTGGAGGGTTCTGCCGCTTCAACTGCCGTGTCCGGCGATTCCGCAGGCTCGGGCGTGAGGGAGTTCGACGGCGAGGGTCGCGAGGTGACGGGCTCTGCCGCCCCGATCTTCGCTTCTCCCCAGACGTATGCGATTGCCGCGGTTGCAGCTACGGCGGCAGTCGCGGCCGTGGCTGCGACGTACTACCTGGCGTACGGTCGCAAGCGCAAGGCGCGAAGCGATAACGCTGCCGCAGCGGCAGCGGGGCATGGCGGCAGCGCGCCGCCCGAGGCTTAGGGCTTCGTTGCATGAGCAGGAAGACGTTTGCCCGGGCTGGGCTTGCGGCGCTGTGCCTGGCTGTGCTGTGCGCCCTTTCCTCGTGCGTGGACCAGCATCCTGCGCGCGACGGCGGGGACGAGCGATCGGGAAAGCGCATCGTGGCCACTTCGCCGGCCGTTGCAAGCATGTGCGATCGGCTTGACCTTGACCTGGTGGGCGTTCCCGCTACGTCGCGCGCATTGCCGCAGCGATACGGCGATGCGGAGGTGGTAGGCCCTCCTATGGGACCCGACCTGGAGAAATTGTCGATGTTGCGGCCCGATTGCATCGTGGCGCCCGGATCGCTGCTGAACGACTTGCAGCCGAAGTTCGCTCAGATAGGAGCGCCTTCCATGTTCGTTGACCTGAACAGCGTGGAGGGCTTGCATCGCTCGATGGATTACCTGGGCATCGCTTTCGGGCGCGAAGCCGAGGCGCTGAAGGCGCGCGCTGAATACGAAGCGTTCATGACTGCGTATCGGCAGGGAATAGAAGGGCTTGTCCGCCCGCGCGTTCTGGTTCTCATGGGCGTTCCCGGGTCGTATTTGGTGGCGACGCCGCGAAGTTACGCGGGCAGCCTTGTGCAGCAGGCCGGTGGCGAAAACGTGTACGCAGATGCTGCGGACGCATTCGTTAACGTGAGCGTCGAGGACATGCTCGATCGCGACCCGGATGTCATTTTGCGTACGTCACATGCTCTTCCCGACCAGGTCATGGAGATGTTCGCTCAGGAGTTTTCCTCGAACGACACGTGGAAGCACTTCCGTGCCGTGCGTGCGGGGCGCGTCTACGACCTTTCGCATGAGCGATTCGGAATGAGCGCGACGTTTGCCTATCCGGAAGCGCTCGAAGAACTTAAGCCGCTGCTGTACGGCAACGGCGAAACCGTTTAGGACAAGGAGCTATGCGTAAAGCCAGAAATATCGCGGCATTCGCGCTTACGGTAGGTGGCGTGGCAGCGCTGTTCGCGTTCGCCGTCAATGCAGGCACGCTCAAGGTGCCTGTCGACGAGCTGCTTGCGGGCTTGTTTGTGGCCTACGACGATCGGGTTGCAACCATTTTCGACCTGCGCTTCCCCCGTATATTCATTGCGCTTGTGGCCGGCGCGTCCTTGGCTGTGTCGGGCGTGCTGCTGCAGGCGGCCGTGCTCAATCCTTTGGCGGATCCGGGCATTATCGGCGTCAATGCGGGCGCGTCGTTCGCTGCTATTTTGGTGACGGCGTTTGCGCCCTCGCTGTTCTTCTTCATGCCGATTGCCGCGTGCGCAGGGGGCCTTCTTGCGTTTGCGCTGGTGTACGCGTTGTCGTGGAAAGGGGGAGCGCTCGCGCCTGTGCGCATCATCTTGACCGGCATCGCGGTGAGCGCTCTGTTCGCCGGGCTGTCTTCTGCGTTCAGCACGGGATCGGGCGGGGTGTTGACGGGCGTTGCCAGCTTGGTTGATGCGAACATCTCGGCTAAAACGTGGCGCGATTTCTTCACGCTTGCGGGGTATGCGCTTGCCGGGTTGGTTCCGGCTCTGTTTGTTGCCAGGCGTTGCGATCTTTTGTCGCTGAGCGACGAGACGGCTGCTTCGCTTGGCGTGGACGTGACGAAAAACCGCCTGGTGGTTTCCGCTTTTGCCGTTTTGCTGGCATCGGTTGCCACGGCTATCGTGGGGCCGATCAGCTTTTTGGGTTTGGTGGTCCCGCATTGTGCGCGCATTTTGGTGGGGTCGGGACACCGGCTGCTTATTCCGTATTCCATGGTGCTCGGCGCGTTTTGTCTGCTGTTGGCCGACACCGTGGGACGAACCATTGCCGCACCGTACGAGATTAGCGCCGCTGTCGTCATGTCGGTAGTGGGCGGTCCCGCGTTCATTTTGCTGCTGAGAAGGGCGCGTGATACGTATGGCGGGTAACGCGTTCACCCTTGAGGGCGTTGGATTTTCGTACGGGTCGACCCGCGTGTTCAAGGGGCTGGATCTTGTCGTGCGCGAAGGGGCGGTGACCACGCTGCTCGGAGCGAACGGTTCCGGAAAGACAACGCTGTTCAACGTGATGACCAAGCGCCTCAAGCCGCAGGAAGGCCGGGTGTTCTTGCGCGCCGGAAACGTTGCGGACGTGCGTCCTGCGGACTTCGCCAAGTTGGTGTCGGTTGTGCATCAGCACAATATGGCTCCGGCTGACGCGGAGGTGCGAACTTTGGTCGGCTACGGGCGTTCTCCCTATCGAAAGCTGGGGGTGCGACGGTCTTTGCCCGATCGGGAGCAGGATGCTCGCATGATCGAGTGGGCTCTTGCTACCTGCGATTTGAAGGATGTCGAGCATCGCGTCATTTCGTCGCTTTCGGGTGGACAGCGCCAGCGCGTGTGGATGGCCATGGCGCTTGCCCAGGGGGCGAATGTGCTGCTGCTTGACGAGCCTACCACGTTTTTGGATGTGCGCTACCAGCTGGAAATACTCAAGTTGGTGCGCATGCTCAACGAAGAGCACGGCATGACCGTGGTCATGGTACTGCACGATATGAATCAAGCCATCGAGTACAGCGATGAGATCGTGGCCTTGGCGCACGGTCGGATTATTGCGCAGGGAGCGCCGCACGATGTGGTGACCCCCGGTTTTCTAAGCCAGGTGTACGGAGTTGACCTGGACGTGGTGCGCGTACGGGGCAAGCCGTACGTGTTAGCGGTATGAAAGCGGCTTTCTGCAAAAGGACAAGCTATACGAAAGAATCATGAGAAAGGAGCGAACGATATGACAAGTACGTTGCAACCGGTTCGCCGGGTATGCGCGGCTGCGTTGGCGCTTATGATAGCGCTGACGGGGTTGAGCATTACGCCGAGCGTGGCTCGAGCGGAGGGCGTCGCGCCGCCGCTCGATGCAGGGTCAAGCTATGCGGTTTCGGTTGACGTCCATGACGCCGGCAATCCTTCCGAGCCGTCGATGTCTGCCGGCATGTTGGCTAAAAACGCCGAGATCGACGTGGACGGTTCGGGTCGGGCGCGCATCACGCTGCACTTCGTGCCCGCCCAGATCATGGGCCTTGATGTGCATGCGAGCGACCTTGGCGTGTATGAAGAGGGTTCCCAGAGCAACTTCATCGAAGGGGTTTCGTTCAAGTTGGGCGAAGACAACTCCGCTATCTGCCAGTTCGTCTTGCCGTATGTGCCCAATGACGGCTTGTATCGCGTTGAGATGCGCTCTGACATCATGAACAGAGACGCGCTGCTGTACGTGAAATGGCCCACGTTGAAGAAGACGGGCGGCTTGGGCGATACGCTGACCGGTTTGGTGGAAAGCGCCAAAAAGTACTCCGCGAACGACTACACCGAGGATTCTTTCGGTAAGTTGAAGGCCGCGATTGCGGATGCGGATGCGGTTCTTGCCAATCCTGATTCGACGCCCGAACAATTCCAGGCGTCGATCGACGCCGTCAACAACGCTGTTCAGGGGCTGAACGCTGCGGCGAAAAGCCCCTTTGAAGCGGGCCGTACCTACTATGTTGACGTGACCGATCAGGACCCCACGGGAAGTCGAGCGCTTGACCTTGAAGCCCGGTTCGACGTTGACGAAGCCGGCACCATCAAGGCGACGCTGCGTTTCAACCCGTACTCTGATTTTCTAGGAGCCTATCAGGTGTCGGCGGCAACGCTTCTCGATCGCGAAGGGGAGGCCGCTGCGAACAATGCGATCGAGCAGCATGACGACGGCGGGGCAACCTGGACGTTCGATCTGCCTTACTTCGCAAGCACCGGTCTGTACAAGGCGAAGGTGACGGCAACTTCGGCCAGTCCCGACAAAATACATACCCTGGCATTCGACTGGAGCACGATTCGCACCACGGCAGACTTCCGCAAGCTTGCCGCGGCCATAGAGAAGGCCTCCGGTCTTGTCGCGCCGGCCTACACGGCGTCGAGCTTCGCCGTGCTTTCCGAGGCGCTTGCTCGAGCCAAGGACGTGGCTGCCGACACCTCTCACGCGCAGACGACGGTCAACGACGCGCTCGCGGCGTTGACCGAGGCGATGGATAAGCTTTCCATTGCGGAGAATGCGGGTAGCGGCAATACGGTTAACCTGGGTATTTCCGGATTCAACGCCCCGTTTTCGGACGAGAGCGCTCCGGGCAAGCCCTGGGCTGGCAGCCGTGTATACTTCGGCAAGGACGACCAAGGGAAGCCGATTTCCTGGAGGGTTCTGCAGACTTCCAAGGATGGGGTCCTGCTCAATTCGGAGCACACCGTTACCGGTCAGGCATGGAACACCGATATGTCCATTCCTGCCAGCGAGTTGTTCTGGAATACCGCCACGCTGCGTACGTACCTGAACGACGAGTGGTTCAACAAGACGTTTGACGCACTGTCCAAGGAAGCGGTGAAGACCACGGAAGTGAAGTCGTTGTCTTTGGCGGACGCATCGAAAGAGGTGGCGCCTGCCACGCAGGACAAGGTTTTCGCGCTTTCGATACAGGATTACCGGAACAAGGCTTACGGGTTCGTTTCCAATGAATCGCGTGCGGCGAAGGAGATATCGCTTTTGACTCGCACGACCGACGAAAGCGCGTCGTTCATGACGATGGTCTTGATTGTTCTGCCAGACGGAGACCTTGAAAGCGGCTTCAACACTATGATGCCCTATACCCCCAATCTGGGAGTTCAGCCCGGTATCACGCTTGATCCGAGCAAGGTTTTGTTGACTACGCCGGCGTCTGCGGCGGCTCCTTCGGGCATTCAGAAGCCTTTGGCCACCGAAGATAACGCTTGGAAACTCACGCTGATCAACGATGCTTGGAAGTTCGATGCGAGCAGCCCTCGCGTTGACGGCGAAAAGATCTCCGTAGAGTATGCGGCCAACGCCTCCCCTTCTGGTCGAATGTCGCGAAGCGCTGCCCTCGATCAGGATGATCGCGTAGTGTCCGCCCTTGTGGTGCGCGGCGGCGATTGGAGGACCGGTACCCCTGTCGGCTACGGCACCGTGGGCAAGGTTTCGGGCGAAAGCGGTTCGGTTTCATTTGAGCTGCCCGCCGATTTCAATAAAGAAACCGACAGGCTTTACCTGTTCGCAGAGCGAATTGGCGAAGGTGCCGAGAGCAATATCGCAACGATGCCCGTAGAAGTGAGCGTTCCCGATGCCGAGGAGCCTCCGGCTCCGGAGCCGAACGACCCCAGCACTCCGGGCGGGGACGCCCCGGGAAATTCCAACGCGTCTGACAAGCCTGTTCCATCGAATCCTGGAAATGCCGGGACGTCTGGGTCCTCGCCTGCGCCGTCTGGCGGCCAGGGCCAGGCCGCCGGGTCGACTGATGCGGCGAAGGTCGTTGCTGCAAAAACGGACAGCCGTGCAGCGGCGCAAGCTATTTCCAAGACAGGAGACGCTGTTTTTCCCGCTGCGGCATTTGCCGGCATTGCCGGTGCGGCGGCAGCGTTGTCGCTGATTGCGGTGCGCGCCTATCGTCGTAAGTTGGAGGGTTAGCAGCCGAAGCGTGCGATGTGCGTTTTTCCGTGATGCGTGCGGGCCTCGCCTGGTTTGAAAACCGAAGGCGAGGCCCGTGCTGGTTTGCTTGCGGCGTGCGAAGGCGCGAAGGCGCGTGGGCCGCTGGTGCGGGGCGTCTTCGTACTGGCGGCTACCGTCTGTGCGCGAAAGCTTCCAGCACCAACTGGACGCGGGTACCCAACGGGGTGGTGTTTTCTGCGAGGAATCGCGGGACGTCGGCGATGTCGAGCAGGAACGGCTCGATGAACTCGGCGGGTTCCGGTTGCGCGTCCGCCGCTTTCTCGACCTGGGCGAACACAACGTGCACGGTCTCGTCGGTTAGCCCCGTGGACGAGAAGCCGGCTTGCGGCAGCGGGTCGATTGCTTGAGCGCCCAGGTTGGTTCGCAGCGCGTACCCTGTTTCTTCGCGAAGCTCTCGATCGACGCATTCCGCCAGGCTTTCTCCCGGCTCCATGAGGCCGGCCGGAAACGCGATGCACCAACTGTTCAGCGGATAGCGAAATTCCCTGATCAGGAGCAGTTTTCCGTCGGGGGTTTGAGGCACGATGGATACGGCGTCGGGAGGAGTTGGGTTCCCGGCGGCATTTGCTTCGAGTGCGCGACGGTAGGCGTCTTCTCCTTTTCTGGATGCGCTTTCGTATTCGTACAGCGATCCGTCCGGCATGGTGTAGGTGAGCACGTACTTCTTGATCCATCCGTCTGCTACCTGTCGGATGTCTTTGAGGCGGGGCGCGGTTGCGGTCACGGGGTCTCCTTAGGCGATTGTTGCATTTTGTATAGTGTAGCAATGAGGCGAGAGGGCGGAGTCATCGACTCCGCCCTCTCGCCTCATTCGTAGAGCAGGGCAGCTTTGGGGCCGCCCTGCTCGTTTCTTTTGCTGCCGTCCGCGTTTTCAGTGCGGTCCGATGCTGTGCTAGCCTTCGATCGAGATGGTCTTCTTCTCCTCGATCTTGGGCTGCTCTTGCTTCTTGGGCACGGCGATCTTCAGCACGCCGTCTTCGAATTTAGCCTTGATGTCGTCTTCTTCGATATCGTCTCCCACGTAGAAGGTGCGGCTGCATTTTCCGCTGAAGCGCTCCTTGCGCACGTACGTGCCCTTTTCATCCTTGTCCTCGGATTCGGATTGCGTTTGCGCGGTGATGCTAAGGTAGCCGTCCTTGAGCTCTGCCTGCACGTCTTCCTTCTTGAAGCCCGGAAGGTCGATGGTCAGCTGGTATGCCTCGTCGGTTTCCTTGATGTCGGTGCGCATGAGGGCGGGCGACATCTTCTGCATTGCCTGCATTGGCGCGGCTGCCGTGTTGAGGAATGCGTCAAAGGGGTCGGTCATCAGCTCGCTGAGAAGGTTGCGGTTCCTGCGCATGGGTACCATCATTGCCATGTTCATCATCTCCATTTCGTGCGGCTTGCGTGCACGTCATGCAGGTACGTCGTCGCATGGGCGTGACTCAAGCCTCGGTTGCGTCGTTTGTTTGTACGATTCATTTATAGTACGCGTTTTAGCACTCGTCAAGCGAGAGTGCTAAAACGTAACATTCTCGTTGACCTTAGGGGGTTTGCAGCATGCCTTTGCGGTTTTGACGCTTCGCTGAAGGAGGGGCTTGCTCTTGGCAGATGGCCTATACTGGTGCGCATTCGAGGAAAGGATGCGCACATGACGGTAATTGGCCTTATATCCGACACTCACGGGAATCTGTCCGATGATGCGCTGGCGGCTATGGCCGACGTTGACCACATCATTCATGCGGGAGACATCGGCAGCCCTGATATCTTGCGTGCTCTGGAGGCGCTTGCCCCCACAACGGCAGTATTGGGGAACAACGATTTCGATGAGTACGGATCGCGCGTGGGTCGGTTCGCGCATCCGGTTATCGACGGCGTACGTTTTCTGGTCGCGCATTACCCGCGCGATGTTCGCATAGGGTTCAACGGGTGCGCGGGGCTTGCTGCGGGCGATCCCATTCCGCAGGTGTGCGTTCACGGGCACACGCACGTTCCGGAATTGCTGACCGGCGCAGACGCTCGTCCCGCGGAGTATTTTCTGTGTCCGGGAGCTGCATTTCGCCCGCGCGGCGGGTTTCCTCGTTGCACGGGGCGGATGGAGGTTGAGAACGGGCGCGTGTTGCGTGTGCGCATCATGTCGTTGAGCGGCGACGTGATCATGAGCGCAGGGGAGCGGGCGTGAGCGACGGGCGCTTTCCGCCGGTGAAGGAGCGGGACGTTCGGCGAGCTGCGCGGCGCATGGCGAAGCGGCTGGGAAAGAGTCCGGCGGGCAGGATCGCAAGCGGTTTGCTGCTGCTTGCGCTGGCGGTTGCCGCATGGGCGGGGCCGCAGCTTGCTTCGTCGGGAGGGGGTTCGCCTGACGGGTCGGGTGCGCGTCCGACTGCGTCTGCCGGGTTGGAGGCCGCGCATGTAACGGAAGATGCGCGCCGCGCTGCCGAGCAGGACGCGAAGCGCTCGACCGACGTTCAGCGTGCGAACGCGGATCCTGCTGCGTTCGACCAGGTGACGGTCCGGCACGTTGTGGACGGCGATACGCTGGCGGTGCTTTTTGCCGATGGCGAGCGAGCGTCGGTGAGGCTTATCGGCATAGACACGCCCGAAAGCGTGGCGCCGCAAAAGGAGCGTAATCGCGAAGAGGGCGTATGGGCGTCCGACCATATGAAGGGGCTTGTGGGCGAGGGCGACACGTTGTGGCTGCAGTACGATACCAGCCAGGTTGACAAGTACGGTCGTCCGCTTGCCTACGTGTGGCGAACCCTGCCCGCCAGTGCCGCCGAGGCCGACGATCCCGCTGTCATCGCGCAGTACATGTTGAATGCCATTCAGGTGATCGACGGCTACGGTCAGCCGAAAACTTATCGTCCCGACACGTATCACGACGGCTTGTTCGCCCAGTGGGGGATCGAGGCCGCCGCGGAAGGGCGCGGGGTGACGTACTTGTGGGCGTAGCGCTGCGAGGTCGCCGACGTCATCGTACGCGCGTCGTCGTGCGCACACTGCTGCAAGCACATTGTCGCCCGAAACGTACGGTTTTCGCGGCAAAACCGTACGTTTCGGGCGACAATGCGTTCTTCGTTGTGCGCGGGGCTTACCCTTAGCAGATGATGGCGAGCTCTCCGGTTTCCGAATCCATCACGCAGCCCGTGACGCGCACGTGCGGAGGCATGACGGGATGCGCGCGCACCATGTCGACGCTCTTCCGTACGGCCTCCTCAGTATCTCCGAAGCCGGCGAGCCAGTGGTCGAAGTCGATACCGCAATGGCGTGCGAAATCGATGCGCTCAGAGGATACCCCGAGCCGTTTCATGTTCTCCACCATGCTCGCGCCGCTCATGTGTTGCGCTCCGCAGTTCGTGTGCGCAACCACCATGACGTCTTCCACGCCCAGCTCGCATACGGCTATCAAGAGCGATCGCATCACGCTGCCGAACGGGTGGGAAACTTCGCCTCCTGCTACCTTGATGATCTTCGCGTCGCCGTTTTTCAGGCCGAGCGCAGCGGCCAGCAGCTCGGTCAGGCGCGTATCCATACACGAGACGATCGCGAGCTTTTTGTCAGGGTATTTGTCGGTGACGTAGCGCTCGAATTCGCGCTGCTCGACGAACGAGCGGTTGTGAGCGAGGATGTCCTCGACGGTGGAGGATGCGGTAATGCATTGACGTTGGTTCATGGTGCCCTCTCTTGTTTGAAGGGTAGTATGATAGCGCAACGACGGGCGTTTGCCGGGCTTTCGCGTTGTCCGTGTTGTTGGTCGAACGGCATGAAACAATGCGAAACGACCGCCCGATGGGGCGGCCGTTTCTTGCGCAGGTGAAAAAGTTAGCTTAGAACGCCTTGAAGGAAGCCTTCGGGCAGAAGCAGATGGGGCACTTCTCAAAATCCTCGCCCTTGTGGATATAACCGCAGATGGGGCACAGATAGAAAGCGTCGTCGTCGGCAGCGTCGAGGTCGTTGTATGCGGCCAGGTAACGCTCGGCATGCACGGACTCAGCCAGCTTGGCGCGCGTGAACACCTGCACGGCCTTGGCGTTGCCCTCTTCCTGAGCCTTCTTGATGAATGCCGGATACATGTCGGAGGTCTCGAAGATCTCGCCCTGCGCGCCGGAGATCAGGTTCAGGTCGGTCTGAGCGCCGGAGCAATCAGGAGCTGCGGGCTTCTCGTAGCCGGGCTCCATGTCGGCGACCAAGGCGTACTCCAGGCCGATGTGGATTTGCTCGGCGGCTGCGGTTGCCTCGAACAGACGCGCGATCTGGTCGTACCCCTGTTCCTTGGCAGCCTTGGCGAAAGCGGTGTACTTCGCGGAGGCGCCGGTCTCGCCGCCGATGGCAGCCTTCAGGTTGTCGAGGGTGGAGCCAACTTCGCACGTGCCGAAGCCGTTCATGTTCGTGGAATTCTCAGCGGTGGGGATTTGCGCGCGCACTTTCATGGATGCATGCTCCTTCTCGTCTTAGTTCGTCTTCTCATCTTAATGAGAACAAATCTCATTAACTGAAATACTACCCTGAACGCCAGGTGCATGCAAGAGGATAACCGAAACGGATGACAAGGCTTCGCACAAAGTTCATACGGCTCTAATATTGCGAACAGATGTACCCTTATGGTATACTACCGCCAAGAACCAAGCGCTTGGTAAGGAGAAGGATATGAACGTTGCGGTTTTGGAGAAGCCTCAAGCTATCAAAATATCGAGCAAGCGGCAGATCACCATCCCGGCGAAAATATACGAAAAGGCTGGCTTTGGGGATTACGCCTTGTGCACTTGGACCGACAAAGGGATGTTCCTTCAGCCGCTTGAGGTGGAAGACGAAGACGTGACGGTTGATATCCTGCGCCATTTGATCTCGGAAGGCTACGAGGGCGAGGAGCTGATCGAGCAATACTGCTCTTTGAAAAAGAAAGTGGTCTCGGTGAGGGAAAGGGTTGAGGAGGCTGAGCGCGATATCGAGGAGGGGCGCTATATGACGTACGAAGATATGCGCGCTGGGATTCGGAATGAATACGGATTTTAGTATTTGCGTAGCAGATGCATTCGATGATGATCTTCGAGATGTCCTGTCGTACCTGATGGTTGATTGCGGTTCGCCGAATGCTGCTGAACGTATGGTGCGTGCCGTGGATCGCGCAAAGGAACTTTTAGCATGTAGTCCGTTTATAAACGCTGTTTCCAGCAGACCTCGTTGGCTCGGTCGTTCCTATAGGGAGCACTACGTTCTCAAGTACGTCATCGTGTATCGCATAGACGGCGAGGTGGTTTGGTTCTTGCGGCTCTTTCATCAGGCGCGACTGTACGAACGGTTCGTGACGGAATGGGGTGGTTCGGAGTAAGGGGCGAGGAGCGGAGCGCGGGCGCGGCGCGAGGGCTGCGGCAGGGGGACGAAAGGCCGCGGTGCATGCCCTTGTTCTGCCCCTTCGCCGCGCTGCGTTCCGCATAAAAAAGCGAGCGACCTGTTTGGGCCGCTCGCTCGAAAAGGCGGTGCGAAGCGTTAGCGTTCGTGGGCGAGGGCTGTCGTACTACTCGCTTCTTAGCGCTTCCACGGGGTCTTTGCGGCTTGCGGCGCTCGAGGGGATGAGGCCGGCCAGGAACGTGAGGAACACGCTGATGGCAACCAGGATAACGGCGGCTTGCCACGGCAGCGACGCTACGTCGGCTACGTTGAACAGGGAATACACGATCGCGTTGACGGGGATGCAGGCAAGCGCGGTGGTGCCGATGCCGATAAGCCCGGCCGTGAAGCCCACGATGATGGTCTCGGCGTTGAACACGCGGCTGATATCGCCCTTGCTCGCGCCTATGGAGCGCAGGATGCCGATTTCCTTTTTGCGTTCGAGAACCGAAATGTAGGTGATGACGCCGATCATGATGGACGATACCACAAGCGAAATGGCCACGAACGCCACCAGCACGTAGCTGATCATGTTCACGATGTCGGTAACCGAGGACATGAGCGTTCCTACGAAATCGGTGTACGTGATCACCTTGTCGTCCTGGCCTTCGGTGGTCATGCGATCGTTGTAGGCGTCCAGAATCTCGATGACCTTTTCTTTGCTTTCGAAATCGACAGGATAGATGTCGATAGCGCCTGGTTTGTTGAGGTCGGCGTAGCCCAGTTTCTTGAGGTTGTTGTCATACGAGGCGTCTTCGCTGCTCATGAGCGACATCATAAGCTCGCCCAATTCCTCTTCGCTCATGTTCATCTGGAACGCGTCTTTGAACTTGTCGGGATCGATGGACATGGCGGAGGCCATGTTGGCGGCCATCTGGTTCATCGATTGCTGCAGCGCGGCGGTGACCTGCGTTTGCAGCTCGGTTGCCATGGCTCCCATGTACGTGGTCATAGTCGTTTGCATATAGCCTTGCAGGGCGGTGGCGATTTGAGCTTGCAGGTCGCTTTCCGTCGCAATGCCCGCTGCGGATGCGACGATGATGGCTTGGGCTTCGGGCGTCGCCATGTAATCGGAGAAGCTCTTGTTGAACGCGTCGGGATCGCTAGGGTCGATCGGATGGGTGAGCAGGTACTTTTTGTATCCGGCCATGACGTTATCGACGATGTCGCGGGTTTGCTCGGGCGTGACCTCGAACTTGATCTTCCCGGCGATCTCGTCCATGTTCGGCTCGGGGACCGCTGGCATGTTCTGAAGCCCGGACGACAGGTTGAGCGCATTGGACATGTCGACCGAGAGTTTGCTTTGGTCGATGGTGAATGCCGCTTGCAGGGCGTCGCCGTTAATGGTGAACAGCGAATCCATGGCGAAGCCGCCGTCGTTTTCATCCTCTTCGCCGAAGGGCTTTCCAGTGAACACGTTGGTGCCGGGGTTTGCCAACTGGTCTTTCACGATGGTGCTGTTGGCTGCCTGCTCGATCACGTGGTTGGTGAGGGACGCGGGGTAGTTGATGCCCGAACTGAGCATAGTGGCGGTTGCGTCTTCGCGCGGCTGGACAATGCCTACGATTTTGACGTCCTCGCCTTTCGACGCCAGATCCAGCATGTAGTTGGTGTCATCGGTTTTATCCTTCCAGACGCCGAACTCGTTGTCGCGGACGTAATAATCGGTGGCGTTCACCAGTTTGAACGACACGTCGAGAATTTGATCGTAGGAGGGCTGTTCGATGTCGGTAGGAGCCGTTATCTCTTCTTCTGCGGCAAACTTCTTCACGATGTCGTCAAGTTCGGCCGAGTCGCGAAGGCCCATGGTGTACAGCATGAGGTCGCTGATGGCTCCGTTCCCCGTTAGCACGAGTACGACCTCGTTGTAGTTGCTGGGCCATCTGCCCGCTTTCACGTCGTATTGGCTTTCGTACAGGTCGGGATCGCTGGGCATTTCGTAGAACGTGTCGGTGCTCATGGACATGGACATGAGGCTGTTCGAGCTGGTGGTCGAGCCCAGCCCCAGCGCCGAGAACGATTTGTCCGGGTTCACCTGGCGGAGCTTTTCGGTGTTCGAGCTGTATATCTGCGGCGCGACGTTGTACGTGTACTCGATTGCGTTCGTGTACTGATCGATATCGCTTTCGCCGCTGTCGAAGTACGCCTTGAGCGACGCCAGGTCGTTCGATCCAATGCTTGAAACCATGTTGGTGATCATTTCAGCCACGCGGACAGTGTCTTCTCCGTCGCTTTCTGCGGCTCCCTGACCTGCTGAAACGTCACTCTCAACGCCGGCGGCTCCCAGCATCATCGACGTCATGTCGAATCCGGTGCTTTGGATTTGCAGCGGGTATTCGGACAAGGTTTCTTCTTCGACGTTCTTAATGTAGTTGTTCACGCCGTTGGCAAGCGAAAGGATGGCCGCAATGCCGATGATGCCGATCGACCCCGCAAACGCCGTCATGAGCGTGCGACCCTTTTTCGTCATGAGGTTCTTGAACGACAGTGCAAGTGCGGTCAGGAACGACATGTTCGTTCGGCGTACGGGCTTGTCGCTGACGCGTAGATCCTCCGAACTGGGGTCGAAGGGATCGGTGTCCGCGCGGATAACGCCGTCGGCAAGGGTGACGATGCGGGTAGCGTACTCTTCGGCCAGCTCGGGGTTGTGCGTGACCATGACCACAAGGCGGTCGTTCGCGATTTCAGTCAGCAGGTCCATGATCTGCACCGACGTTTTCGAATCGAGCGCGCCGGTAGGCTCGTCGGCAAGAAGAATTTCGGGGTCGTTGATGAGTGCGCGCGCGATGGCGACGCGCTGCATCTGGCCGCCGGACAGTTGGCTGGGCTTTTTGTTGACGTGATCTCCCAGTCCTACTTTGCGCAGCGCTTCGACCGCCCGATCATGGCGTTCTGCGCGAGAAACGCCTGATAGCGTAAGCGCCAATTCCACGTTGGCAAGCACCGTTTGATGCGGGATCAGATTGTAGCTTTGGAACACGAAGCCGATGCGGTTGTTGCGATAGGCGTCCCAATCGCGGTCTTTGTACTGCTCGGTGGATATGCCGTCGATGATAAGGTTGCCGGAGTCGTAGTGATCCAGGCCGCCCACAATGTTCAGCAGGGTTGTTTTGCCCGAGCCGGAAGGACCCAGAATGGCGACGAACTCGTTATCGCGAAAGGACACCGATACGTTGTCGAGGGCGGTTTGGGTGAAATCGGCTGTAGTGTAGGACTTGCAGATGTTCAGAAGTTGCAGCATGGGGCGCCTTTCAATGCGCGACTCGTTGCCGGGTGCACGGCGCGCAATGTGCGTTTGCAATTAGTTTAGTTTCTATAGTAAATTTTCTCGCTTCGAATAAACCGCGAATTCCCAATCTCCACCGAGTTACCGAACGGTTACCTTGAACATCCTACCTTGGTTTCTTCAAGAAATTCCTTGCGAGGCCCTTCATACACGGCGTCAGCAGCGATAATGACCCTGAACTAACGGACGTGCGAAAGGAAGCGTATGGAACACGAGACAGCCTGGAAAAAGTACGACGAAGCTGACCTGGAAGCTCTTGAGCATCTAGCTGCCGAGTACATCGATTTCATTTCCGAAAACAAAACCGAGCGTGCGTGCGCGGCAACTGCTGTGACCATGGCCGAGGCCGCTGGCTACCGGCCTTTGGCGGCTGCTGTGAGCGAAGGTCGGACGCTCAAGCCGGGCGACAAGGTATGGGCGCTCGCCCATGGCAAGGCGCTCATTTTAGTGCAGTTGGGTGCCGGTTCGCTGACGGCCGGTTTGAACATTCTGGGTGCGCACATTGATTCGCCGCGCCTTGACGTCAAGCAGAATCCGTTGTACGAGGCGAACGACTTCGCGCTTCTGGACACGCATTATTATGGCGGCATCAAGCACTACCAGTGGGTTACGCTGCCGCTTGCTTTGCATGGCGTGGTGGCGAAGACCGACGGTTCCGTGGTGGACGTGCAGGTGGGCGACGATCCGGGCGACCCGGTATTCTGCGTGACCGATTTGCTCATTCACCTGGCGAGCCAGCAGATGGGCAAGAAGGCGTCGGAAGTCGTTGAAGGGGAGGCTCTTGACCTGCTGGTGGGAAACCGTCCGCTTCTGATCGAGCGGGAAGGCAAAGGCGAAGCGACGTCTGAAGCGGCGGACGACAGGCCCGCTTTCGAAAAGCTGGCGGAAAAGGAGCCGGTGAAGGCGTTCGCGCTCAAGCTGCTGGCCGAGAAGTACGACATCGCCGAAGAGGACTTCCTTTCGGCTGAACTGGAAGTGGTGCCGGCCGGTCGTGCGCGCGACTTGGGCTTCGACCGCAGCATGGTCATCGGCTATGGGCAGGATGATCGCGTATGCGCGTTCACGTCCCTGGCCGCGCAGCTGGCCATGGCGGATCAGATGCTCGACAAGGCCGCGGTATGCGTGCTGGTGGACAAAGAGGAGATTGGCAGCGTGGGCGCTACCGGTATGGCCTCGCGATTCTTCGAGAACACGATAGCCGAGGTCATGGAGCTTGCTGGCGAGGGCGGTCCTTTGCCGTTGGCTCGCGCGCTGGCTTCGTCGAGCATGCTGTCCTCCGACGTGTCCGCAGGATTCGATCCTGCATACGCGAGTGTTTTCGAGGCTAAGAATTCCGCTTTCTTAGGTCGTGGCCTGGTGTTCAACAAGTACACCGGCGCGCGCGGCAAGAGCGGTTCGAACGACGCAAGCGCCGAATACATGGCGCGCATCCGCCGCATCATGGGCGATGCCGGCGTGTCGTTCCAGACGGCCGAGCTGGGCCGCGTGGATGCGGGCGGTGGCGGGACCATCGCCTACATTCCCGCCGAGCACGGCATGGACGTTATCGACTCGGGCGTGCCTGTGTTGTCGATGCACTCCCCGTGGGAGGTTACGAGCAAAGCCGACATCTACGAGGCGTTCAAGGGCTACGAAGCGTTTTTGAAGAACGCGTAGCGCGTCGATTCCAAAACTCGTGCGCACGTGGTCGATCGCGTGCGCACGAGTCGATTATATTGCTGGTGCTTCGGCCCCCTTTCCGCTACACTGCTCGCATTGTACGTGCGCGCCCGAGCCGCTGTCCGGTTCGGGCGCTTTCAGATAGCGAGGCGCTTATGGCTCGGGAGCAGTTTGGATCAAGGTTGGGGTTCATCCTCATCAGTGCGGGATGCGCTATTGGGTTGGGCAACGTTTGGCGTTTCCCCTACATTACCGGCGAGTACGGTGGCGCGGCATTCGTGCTGCTGTACCTTCTTTTCCTGGTTATTTTCGCGTTGCCCATTTTGGTCATGGAATTCGCCGTCGGCCGCGCGAGCCAAAAAGGCGTCGCGCGCAGTTTCGACGATCTGGAGCCGCAGGGGTCCAAATGGCACCGGTTCAAGTGGGCGGCTTTGGCGGGCAACTACCTGCTCATGATGTTCTACACCACCGTGGCCGGCTGGATGCTGGCGTTCATGCTGCTCACTGCAATGGGCACGTTCAACGGCATGGACGCTTCCGGCGTGGAAGGCGTGTTCAACGGGCTGTTGGCGAATCCCTTGGAGATGACGGCGTTCATGCTTGCGGTGGTCGTCATTGGCGTGCTGGTGACGCGCGCCGGATTGCGCAACGGCGTCGAGCGCGTTACGAAGCTCATGATGGTTGCCCTGTTCGCCGTGTTGGCCGTGCTGTGCGTCCGCGCGATCACGCTTCCGGGAGCCGAGGCTGGCCTCGAGTTCTATCTCATGCCCGATTTCGGAAAGCTGTTCGCAGGCGGGTGGGGAACGTTTGCCGATGCGGTGTTTGCCGCCATGGGTCAGGCGTTCTTCACGGTTTCGGTGGGCGTAGGGTCCATGTCCATCTTCGGCAGCTATATTGACAAGCGTCATCGGCTGGCGGGCGAAGCCGTGCGCATCGCGGGATTGGACACGCTGGTTGCGCTTATGGCGGGTCTGATTATCTTCCCGGCATGCTTCGCTTTCGGGGTCGAGCCCGGAAGCGGCCCGGGCCTCGTGTTCATCACGTTGCCCAGCGTGTTCGAGCAAATGCCGTTCGGTCAGCTGTGGGGCACCTTGTTCTTCCTGTTCATGAGTTTTGCCGCCCTGTCGACCGTGATCGCGGTGTTCGAGAACATTATGAGCTTCGGCATGGATCAATGGGGCTGGTCCCGTAAGAAGTCCTGCCTGGTGAACGGCATTGCGCTGGCGCTGCTTTCGCTGCCTTGCGTGCTGGGCTTCAACGTGTGGGCTGGCGTGGAGGTGCCGGGCATCGGTAATATCCAGGCCATCGAGGACTTCCTCATGTCGAACAACGTGCTGCCGCTGGGCGCGCTCGTGTTCCTTTTGTTCTGCACGAGCAAGCGCGGATGGGGTTGGAAGGCGTTCGTGGCCGAGGCCGACACCGGCAAGGGCCTTGGCTTTCCCCGGTGGGCTCGAGGATACATGCGGTTCGTGCTGCCCGTTCTTATCCTGGCCGTGTTCGTGATGGGCTACGTGCCTATCGTTCGCACGTGGATGGGGCTTGGATAGCGTCTTTCGCGAACTGCGACGCGAATATTTCTTCATATTCGGAGTTTTCCCGGGCGGAACCTCGCGTTTCCGGCTTTCCCGTGGCTATAATAGCGGATAACACTTGAGTAACGGTTGCTATGCGGGGCGTTCGCGCACGTCGTCCCCTTGCCGACCGTCGCCCGCGCCGGCCGCGCGAGCGAAGCGACATGCCGACAGCAGATGGAGGAGTTCATGGCCTATTATTTCGACGAGCCGTCCCGTACATTCAACGAGTACCTTTTGGTTCCCGGCTACTCGCCGTCTACGTGCGTTCCGGCTGCCGTCAGCCTGAAGACGCCGCTGGTCAGGTACCGCAAGGGCGAAGAAGAGTGCCCCATTTCGCTGAACATCCCCATGATTTCGGCTATCATGCAGGCCGTGTCCGACGACGGCATGGCCGTGGCGCTTGCCACCGAGGGCGGCATGTCGTTCGTGTACGGTTCTCAGTCCATTGAGAGCCAGGCCGCGATGGTGTCGCGCGTGAAGGACTACAAGGCTGGTTTTGTCACGAGCGACGCCAACCTGTCTCCCGACATGACGCTGGCCCAGGTTGTAGAGCTGAAGGAGAGGCTTGGCCACTCCACCATGCCCGTGACCGAGGACGGCACCGCTACCGGCAAGCTGCTCGGCGTGGTAACCGAGCGCGACTACCGCTTGTCCCGCATGTCCTTGGACGAGAAGGTCGCCGATTTCATGACTCCGCGCGAGAAGCTGATCGTGGCCCCGGTCAGCACGTCCCTGAAAGTGGCGAACGACATTATCTGGGATCACAAGCTGAATTCGCTGCCTATCGTTGACGAGGACGATCACCTGGTCAGCCTGGTGTTCCGCAAGGACTACGATTCCCATAAGTCCAACCCGAACGAAATGCTGGACGACCACAAGCGCTACATGGTGGGCGCCGGCATCAATACGCGCGACTACGCCGAGCGCATTCCCGCGTTGGTGGAAGCCGGCGTTGACGTGCTGTGCATCGACAGCTCCGAAGGCTACTCCGACTGGCAGAAGTTCACCATCGAATGGGTGCGCGAGCACTACGGCAACACCGTGAAGATCGGCGCGGGCAACGTGGTTGACGCCGAGGGCTTCCGCTTCTTGGCCGATGCAGGTGCCGACTTCATCAAAGTTGGCATCGGCGGCGGTTCAATCTGCATCACGCGCGAGACGAAGGGCATCGGCCGCGGCCAGGCCACGGCCACCATCGAGGTTGCCGCTGCGCGCGACGCGTACTTCAAGGAGACGGGCGTGTACGTGCCCATCTGCTCCGACGGCGGCATCGTGTACGACCACCATATCTCGCTGGCGCTGGCCATGGGCTCCGACTTCGTCATGCTGGGTCGCTACTTCGCACGCTTCGACGAGAGCCCGTCGAACAAGGTGATGGTGAACGGCTCGTACATGAAGGAGTACTGGGGCGAAGGCTCGGCGCGCGCTCGCAACTGGCAGCGCTATGACCTGGGCGGCGACAAGAAGGGTATGACGTTCGAAGAGGGCGTCGACTCCTACGTGCCGTATGCCGGCGCTTTGAAGGACGGCGTGGCGCTTACGCTTTCCAAGGTGCGCTCTACCATGTGCAACTGCGGCGCGCTCACCATTGACGAGCTGCAGGACAAGGCGAAGCTGACCATCGTGTCCAGCACGTCCATTGTGGAAGGCGGCGCGCACGACGTTCTGCTGAAGGACAAGACCCCCTACGTGAGCAACACGGGCCACTAGGACGCGGTCGGAAAAACGGATTCGCGAGCGGGGCGGCCTTCGGGTTGCCCCGCTTTTTTGACGCGCCGAGCACGGTGCAAAGGGAGTGCTCGGCGCGTCGGGCAGGGCGGGCGTTTCGGAGCCGGGCGCGAATCGCTCGATCAGTCTTCCCGGGCTTCCACGCTGGGATTCGCGTGAATGATGGCATGGAGTTCTTCGATGTAGCGCAGCAGCAGCGGGCTGGGGCGTCGCTCGTTGTGCATGATGTAGCCGACTTGCATGCGCTCGCCTTCGTCGGTATCCAAGGGGATGCTGGCTATGCCGGATTGCATTTCGGCCGAAAGCACGCCGGTGGACAGTGTGTAGCCATTATGGCTGGTCAGCAGGTTAGTGAGCGTGCCGCGGTCCGAAATGCGGATATTGCGCGCGTGCGGAAGATAGCTCAGGGGCTCTTCGGAATAGTAGAACGAGTTGGTGGTTCCCTGCTCGAACGAGTAACGTGGGAAGGGCGCCAGGTCGTCGGGCGCGATGCGGTCGCGCTTCGCAAGCGGATGGTGCTCGCCGACGAACACGTGAACGTCGGCGTCGAAAAGGGGCGCGTACGCCACATCGGCGTCGTCGAAGGCTTTTTGCAGGACGCGTCGGTTGAAGCTGTCGGTGTAGAGGATGCCTACTTCGCTGCGAAACGCCCGCACGTCGTCGATGATCTCCGCCGTGGTGCTTTCTCGTAGGATGAATTCGTAGTCGCAGGCGTCGCATGCTTCCACTACGTTCACGAACGCCTGCACGCTGAACGCGTAATGCTGCGTGGACACGGCAAGACGCAGGTGCGCGGCTCCCTTGTTCTGGTAGCGCGCCTCCAGCATGTCGGCCTGTTCGACCACTTGGCGGGCGTACCCCAAAAGCTCCGTGCCGTCATTGGTGAGGGTGACGCCGCGGTTGCTGCGCGTGAACACGGTGATGCCCAGTTCGCTTTCCAGTTCTTTTATGGCGGTGGACAGGTTCGACTGCGAGGCGTACAGGTTTTGCGCGGCGGCGTTGATGGATCCGTATTCTGCGATGGCTATTAAGTAGCGGAGCTGTTGAAGCGTCATAAGGACCCCTTTCTTCGTTCTGGTCGCTATTCTACCGGGTTATCGTCAATATCGATAGCAAAGCATCAAAACATTGAATGACTTATATGGTTGTATTGAGCGGCTGTTCGTGGTTTCATGCAATACGCTGCTTCGCGCGCAAAACGATTCGGCGCATGCGGGCGTTTCTTTCTTCAGGGAAGCGCGCGCCGCGCAACTCGGCGAATCGTTTGAGCGATTTCGGTCGACGGTGCGCGGCGGCAGCGCGAAAGACGAAACGAACAAGGAGCATCTCATGGCGAAGGACATCCCCTACGATCAGAAGTACTACGATCCGGAGATCGAGTGCATGCCGCGGCCCCAGCTGGAGGAGCTGCAGCTGCAGCGATTGCAGGATATGGTGGCCTACGCGTACGAGAATACCGTGTACTACAAGCGCGCGTTCGACGAGGCCGGCGTGAAGCCTTCCGACATCGAAACGCTTGAGGACATTGCGAAGTTCCCGTTCATCGACAAGAAGACCGAGCGCGAAACGCAGCACGTGGGAAGCTTCTTCGGCGAGATGTGCTCGGTGCCCGAGGAAGAGGTCATCTTCATGGCCACGTCTTCGGGTTCCACGGGCGTGCCCACGGTGAGCCCGTTCACGCAGGAGGACTTCGACCTGTGGCAGGACACCGAGGCGCGTCTGTTCTGGCAGGCTGGTATGCGCCCGAACGATCGCTACGTGCACGCGCTCAACTTCGCGCTGTACGTGGGCGGCCCCGACGTCATCGGCGCGCAGCGGCTGGGCGCGCTGGCCATCTGGGTGGGCGCGGTGCCGTCCGACCGTCTGCTGTTCGTGCTGAAGCAGTACCAGCCGACGGTTATCTGGACATCGCCTTCGTATGCATGGCATTTGGGCGAGGTGGCGAAGGAGAAGGGATACGACCCGCGCACCGACTTCAACATCCACACCATCATCGTTGCTGGCGAGGCGGGCGGTTCCATCAAATCCACGCGCGAAAGCATCGAGGACTTGTGGGGCGCGAAGGTTGTTGACTTCTACGGTCTGTCCGACATTTACGGCGCATGCGCTGCGGCGTGCGAGGCTCACGACGGCCTGCACATCGTGGAGGACCAGATTCTGGTCGAGACGGTAAACCCGAACACGGGCGAGGTGCTGGCTCCGGGCGAGACGGGCGAGCTGGTGTACACCACTTTGAGCAAGAAGGCGCGCCCGATGATTCGCTTCCGTACGGGCGATATCGGCTACGTGAGCACCGATACGTGCGAGTGTGGCCGCACGCTTGCGCGCATTCACATTACGGGCCGTAAGGACGAGATGTTCATCGTGAGCGCCGTCAACGTGTTCCCGAGCGATATCGAGTTCGTGGTGCGCGGCCTGGAAGGGCTGACGGGCGAGTATTCCATTCGCGTGTACGAGCAGGACTTCACGTGCAAGTACGAAGTGTCCGTGGAGCGTGCGCTGGGTAGCGACGAGCCTTACGACGAGGTGGCGAAGCGCACGATGGCGGCCATCAAGGCGCATGTGGGCGTGCGTCCGCAGAAGGTCATCGTGTATGATGCGGGTAAGCTGGGAACGTCGTCGGAGCACAAGGCGTCGCGCTTCGTTGACGAGCGCAGCTGCCAGACTCGATAGGGAAGGATTCTACCCATGGCTAACACCTTTGCAGTTTCCGGTCAGCACTATCTGTTCAACGTGCAGACGTTCGCCCATGTGGTTCTGGCTTTGGGCGGCGATGCGTACGCGTATGCGCTGCGCGATCGCAGCACGCAGGGCGTCATCGATGATGTTGCGTCGGGGAAAAGCCAGCTGGGCGTGCTGTTTCAGACGTCGGCTTCCGCTGAAACGCTGAACGCTGCACTTGACGATGCGGGTCTTGAATTCGTGGAGCTTATCGAGTCGGCCCCGCGCGTTGCGCTGCCGGCCAGCCACCCCATGGTGAACGCTGCCAGCCTTACTCTGGAGGATATGGAGGATTATCCCTACTTGTATTTCGAGCAGGACGAGGATTCTCCGGTTGCCTTCGCTGAAGAGGCGCTTGCGGGCGTGCCGCGTGCCAAGAGCATTGCCTGCACCGACCGCGCGTCGCTTTCGGAGCTGATCGTGGCACTGAACGGCTATACGGTGACGAGCGGCATTTTGGTGGGTATTTCCGACGGCGCCGGGCTGAACACCGTGCCGCTTGATACCGATGTGTCGCTGCACTTGGGCTACGTGGTGCGCAAGGGCGAGCAGCTGGACGAGAACGCCCAGCGTTTCGTGGACACGCTGAAGAAGAACCTGGTCAAGTACGCTCGATTCTAAGTAGGTTGCCGCCGCATGCAGGCGAGACGGCAGCTCTTGAAACGAGGGGGACGGGGGCGGCGATGCCGCGCTCGTCCCCCTCGTCGTTTACTCGTTGTCGTTCGGATGGCGCCTGCCGGCCAGGTCGCGAGCCTCTTCGCTCACGACGGGTCCCGCGTGCGCGCCGCGTTTTTCCAGCACGCGTTCGCGCCGCGCTCGTTCGGCGCGTGCTTCGCTGGGGCGCGGGCGGTCGGCTTGCTGCGGGGCGGTTTCGCGCGGGGCTTCGGCTTTGGAGAAGCCCATGCGGATGCCGATGTATTCGCTGACCAGCAACACGAACAGGATGCACATCACAATGAGGTAGCCGATCACCGCGCCGGGCAATCCCGTGAAGTTCACCAGCAGGATGGGAACGAACAGCGAGAATCCGAACGTGATCAGGTACAGGCGCGTGACGGCCTTCTGGCGGCGCAGCACGGTGATCACCTGGTACAGGAAATCGATGGCTGCCGTTACCCCGCCTGCGGCCAGCATGATGAAGCACAGGCCGCGGAATTGCTCGAAGTCAAGGCCGTACATGAAGCTCATCAGGGGAATGCCGATGGTCGCCATAACGCCTGCCACCACCAACGTGATGGCAACGATGACGGCCAGCACGGCCACGATGGTCAGATCGAACCGCTTCCGCTTGCCGGGGTCGGCCCATGCTTCGGCCATGCGGACGAGCATCGGCTTGTAGATGAGGCCGATGGTCAGCAGGATGGCCTGGGCGGGGAAGTACAGCGCGTTGAAGTACAGCTGGTTGTCGTAGCTGAGCACGCCTTCCATCACGAATTTCGGCATGTTGTCGATGAGCGCGTACATGAACAGCGCTGCGAACAGAGGGAAGCACTGCTTGAACAGCGCACCCACGTTGCCCATGCTCACGCGGCGCGATTTCGGCGTTTCGAACAGGGCCAGCGGAAACGTGAGGAACAGGAACGTGGCGGCGGCCACCACGGCCATGGCGATGCAGGCAACGCCGAGGTTGCGGGTGATCAGCAGCACCAACGAGAACACGATGAACACGGCGACCGAGCGAAACGCTTGGGAGATTCCGGCAAGGTAGAGCTTGTCCACTTGCTGCAGGCGCCCCTCGTACACGTCGGCCAGGCCGTCGATCATCTTGTAGAGGTACACGCCCAAGCTGATGGTCAGCATGTGATCGGTGTATCCGCGAATCGAGCAGTACGCCACGCCGACAACCACCATGAGCGCGCACGTGATCCAGCGGTTTACCTGGTAGTCCGCGAACGAATGCTCTTCGGCCAGGTCGGACACTTGAAAGGTTCGCACGCCGTAGTTGGCAAGGATCATGAGCAGCGTGCCGGTGACGAACGCCAGCGAGAACATGCCGGCTTGCTCGACGCCCACCAGTTGCGTGACCACGATGGTGAGGAAGGGAAACACCATGCCCCACGTAGCGATGCCCAGCGTGTTGCACACGTAGTCGCGCGTGGTGCGTCCGGCGGCGTATTCTTCTTGCTGCGCCGAAAGGGAGCGCTCGGATACGGCCCCCAGAAGCCGGTTGCACCAGTGGTTGACGGCGCGCGTGATGAAGCTGGGCTTGCGAGGCTTTTTCGCCGCGCGACGTGCGCGGTTCCCGCGCTGATCGGAGGCGCTGTCGGGCTGTGTTTGCGGGTTCGGATCTTGGGCGCTGCGCCTGGTTGCGTGCAGCGGCGCGCGCTCGGTCGCCTCGTGCTCGGGCGCGGTGCGTTGATGGAGCGCCCGGGTGGGCTGGCTGCGCTGTTCTTGTTCGGAGTTGTTCCGCGGCATGCGGTCCATAAGCTGCGTCGAGCTCCTTCGCTGCGTGTGTCGTTGTCTCTCCTTGAGCATTATAGGGGTCGTGCGCAGTTGGTCCCCTAAGATTCATAGCAGCAGCAAACGAGGGCGTGCGCGTCCTTGCGCGCTTGTGTCTGGCCGTGCTGGGCGCGGTTGGAGGCTCCGCGCCTGTTGCGACACGGGCCGGGGCGGCTCCGTTCGAGACTGTCCCCCTGTTCCCCTGTTCCCCAATCGGGGGAGTTTGACGGCTGGTCGTCTGCGCGCGCCTGCGAACGCGCGAGGGCAACGCTATACTGGCATGATCAAGACGTGACACGAATGGGAGAGTTCCATGATCGAGGTACTGTGGCATGGGCGCGGCGGTCAAGGCGCGTTCACTGCGGCGCGACTGCTGGGTGCGGCCGCATCGCTTTCCGAGGGCCGCTACGCGTTGGCGTTTCCGTCGTTCGGACCCGAGCGACGCGGCGCGCCGATGCGCGCGTTCACGAAGATGGACGATGCGCCTATCGGCGATCGGAGCGCGGTGGCGCGCGCCGATTACGTGGTGTATCTGGACGAGACGCTGCTGGGGCCTGGCTGGGAGCATGAGCTGAAACCCGGAGGACGCGTGCTGGTGAACAGCGCTGCAACCTTCGATGACGAGCGTATCGTGGCCATCGATGCCGACGGAATCTCCGCTTCTTTTTTGGGGCGCCCCATTCCTAACACGGTGTTTCTTGGGGCGATCGCGGGCCTGTGCGATCGGGTGTCGCTCGAGGATCTGGACGAGGCGATTCGCCAGTACATGCCGGAAAAACTGCACGGTAAGAACCTGGCAATTGTGGAGGAAGCGCTCCGGCGGATGGCCGATGCTTCCGATGCCGAAGCAATCGATCGGCCGCCTGTTGCGGGGATTGCGGTTGAATCCGGCGAAAGCGATCTGCGCGCGGAAAACTTCGAGGCGGCCGAAGGCTTGGAGGGCTCGCCCTCGGAATCGCCCGCTCGTCCGCCCGCGCGTATCTGCACCTTGCGCAGCGGGGACGCTTTGGACCCCGCCGTGTTCGCGCGCACCACGTGCTTCGAGGCAGGTTATCTGACCGCGAAGAACGCTGGCTGGCGAAACGTGCGCCCCGTGATCGACGCTTCTGCGTGCACGGGATGCCTCCAATGCTATTGGCTGTGTCCGGACGGCACGGTGTTCAAGGTTGACCAGGCTGCGTCCGTCGGCGCTCCTGTTGCCATCGATCTGGACTTCTGCAAAGGCTGCGGCGTGTGCGCGAAGGCTTGCAAGTTCGATGCGATTGCCATGATTCCCGAAAGCGAGGCGGATGCCCGATGAAGAGGTTCCTTTCCGGCGACGAAGCGCTGGCGGA
This sequence comes from Paraeggerthella hominis, assembly GCF_021044775.1. Taxonomy (NCBI): domain Bacteria; kingdom Bacillati; phylum Actinomycetota; class Coriobacteriia; order Eggerthellales; family Eggerthellaceae; genus Paraeggerthella; species Paraeggerthella hominis. Next base: position 234,690 of record NZ_JAJNOQ010000004.1, on the reverse strand, counting down.
GGGCGTGCGCCTGGCGCGTCCGCAGGTCATCAGCGCGTATCCCATTACGCCGCAAACGGTGGTGGTCGAGCGTTTGAGCGAGATGGTGGAAGAAGGCACGCTTGCCGCCGAGTACGTGCACGTGGAGTCCGAACATTCGGCGCTGTCGTGCGCCATCGGCGCGTCGGCTACGGGCGCCCGCACGTTCACGGCTACGTCGAGCCAGGGCTTGCTGTACATGGCAGAATGCCTGACCTATGCATCGGGCGGGCGGTTTCCTATTGTCATGATGAACGCGAACCGTGCAACCGCGCTGCCGTGGAACATCTACGGCGACCAGCGAGATTCGCTCGCCTTGCTGGATCACGGTTGGATTCAGGTGTATGCGCAGGACAACCAAGAGGCGCTCGATCTTGCGCTTATGGCGTATGCGTTGGCGGAGGACCCGGCGGTTATGACGCCGGTGATGGTGAACCTGGACGGTTTCGCGCTCACGCATACGTACGAGACCGTGGACGTGCCTTCGGCGGAGCAAGCGGACGCGTTTCTGCCGCCCTACGAGCCTGCTGGGAATCACTTCGATTTCGAGCATCCCGTGAACATCGGGTTTTCGGCAGGCCCTGAGTACAACCGCTATTTCAAGTACTGGGAGCATCGCGACATGCTGAACGCTCCCGACGTGGTGGAGCAGATCGAGCGGCGCTTCGCCGAGGTGTTCGGGCGCCAATACACCGGCATGATCGAAACGCTGAACTGCGACGATGCCGACGTTGTCCTGGTCACGCTGGGGTCGGCTGCAGGCCTTGCGCGCTCCGTGGTGGAGCAACTGCGCGCCGAGGGCGTTCGCGCGGGCATGCTGCGCATTCGCTACCTGCGCCCCATGCCCTCGGAGCTGATTGCCGAGGCGCTGCGAGGCGCGAAGGCGGTGGGCGTTCTGGAGAAGGATATCTCGTTCGGTTCGGAGGGAACCGTGTTCACGAACGTCAATTCGGCGTTGCAGCAGGCGGGCGTGTGCGTTCCCACGTACAACTTCGTAGGAGGTTTGGGCGGCGACGACATTTCCGAAGCGCAGACGATCGGTATGTTTCGCGCTCTCCAGCAGGTGGCCGACGGCGCGGGGTCCGGCAGCTTGCCGCGCGTGTCGTTTTTGGGCGTTGATGACGTTCCGCCGACCTGCCAGCCGACGGAAGCAGCCGACGCTGCGGCTTCTGTCGCTGATTCATGCGAACCTGCGAGCTGCGAAGAAAGGGGGCGATAGGAATGGCTCTCAATGCGAAGACCATAGCCAACGACGAGTTTTTCTTCGGTCACAAGGCATGCGCGGGGTGCGGCGGTTCCCTTGCCCTGCGCGCTGCGCTTAAGGTGCTGGGCCCGAACGCTGTGGCCGCGCTGCCGGCGGGCTGCATGAGCGCCGTCGGCTTCAATTTTCCGCAGCTTTCCTTTGCCAACAACGCAATGATCACGCCTTTTGCGGCTACGGCAAGCGTGCTGACCGGTATTGAGGCCGGGCTGCGCGCGCAGGGAAAGAAGCCCGACGATTGCACCGTGGTGGGCTTTGCGGGCGATGGCGGCACGGCTGACATCGGCATCCAGGCGCTGTCCGGGGCGATCGACCGCAACGACGACGTGCTGTACATTTGCTACGACAACGAGGCGTACATGAACACGGGCATCCAGAAAAGCTCGCTGACGCCTTTTGGCGCCAAGACCACCACGACGCCTGCCGGCCGCAACGTGCACGGCTGTCTGACGCAGAAGAAGAACATGTTCGAAATCGTGGCGGCGCACGGCATTCCGTATGCGGCCACGGCAAGCGTTGGCTACCTGAACGACTTCGTCCGCAAGGTGGAGCGCGCCCGGGACATCAAGGGCATGCGCTATATTCACGTGATGGCTCCGTGCCCGACAGGGTGGGGCTGCGGCGTGGACGAGATGGTGGACATCGCGAAGGATATCGTGGATACGGGCTTGTGGTACCTGGCCGAGTACGAAGGTGAAGCGGTGTGCGGCCAGTACGGAGGCCGCTTCAAGCTGAACAGGAACCCGAAGGAGTTCGCCAGCGTTGAGGCGTACCTGCGCAGGCAGGGCCGCTTCAAGGCGCTTTCCAATGACGAGATCGCCAGCGTTGAGGCCGGTCGTGACGCTGCTTGGGAGGCCATGCGCCGAGATTGGGCGTGATTGGGGTTTTAAGGATGCGAAAAGGCGCCGCTTGAACAACGGCGTCTTTTTTTCGAGACGGAGGGACGGGCTGCTGGCTCTGTCCCTCCGTCTCGTTTTTTGCCCCGCTCTCCCTATACAGTAAAGCAATCATATGATATAGTGCAATCTATCAAAAGATAGTAAAAGAGAGGTAATCATGTCGCATGATCTGACTTCGCAGGATATTAAGAGGATTCGGGAAAAGTACGGGCTGACGCAGCAAGGGTTTGCGCGCTTGTTGGGACTTGGCGAGGCTAGCGTGGTTCGGTACGAAAACGGACAAACTCCCAGCAAGGCGAATGCGAACCTCATTCGTGCTGCGGATGATCCGAGGTTTCTTGCGGATTGCCTTGAGCGCGACGGGGCTTTGCTTGCGGACAGCCAGCGTGAGAAAACCGAGAAGATCGTGTATGCGCTGGTTTCTTTCGACGAGGATGGAGACGTCATGGACATCAACGAACTGTACGAAATCACGCTTCAGCAGGAGGTTCTTAACGAGCAGGCTGCGCAGCTGATGGGGAAGGTGGCGCGTTTGCGCGGCGCTGCCCAGCGGCGAGGGGATGTGGTGGCCGAAGCCGTGTTCGAGGACGTGCTCAAGCAGCTTGCTTTGATACGACCGAGCATCACCTATCGAGAGAATTCGAACGATGTCAAGCTTTCCGAAATCAGGGGGCAGATAGAGTGCTTGCGCAATCTTGCGGAAGCGCGCCAGGCAAAGGTTGCCTAATATGAAGAATCTTGCGAATTACTCGGATGACGAGTTTGGCGAAGGGCTGCAGACGATCATCAGTGTGCTTCTTTCGAACAAACGCTGCGTTCCTACGGAGCGTCCCAGTGCAGTGTTGCTAGGTGGTCAAAGCGGTGCCGGAAAGACGACGTTGCACCGATTGATTCAAGACTCCTTTTCGGGCGACATACTTGTTGTCAACGGCGACGAATACCGCTCTTCCCATCCGTCTTTTGAGCGAATCAGCGAGCAATACGGTGTTGATGCTCCTTCCTATACGGCTGCCTGGGCGGGCCAGATGGTCGAAGCGGTTGTCGACGCTCTTTCCGTGATGGGGTACAACCTGATCATCGAAGGAACGCTGCGGACATCCGAGGTCCCACTCAAGACGGCAAGGCTCTTGCGCGATCGGGGATACGACGTTTCGCTGGCACTGATGGCGGTGAAGCCGGAACTATCGCTGGTAAGTTGCCAGCTGCGATACGAGCAGATGCGTATTGCGGGTACAGAGCCTCGGGCGGTCGACCCGAACCATCATCTTTTGATCGTTGAAAGCATCGTCAGTAACTTGAAAGTGCTTGAGGAATCCGGGTTGTTCGATACCGTAAGCTTGTACGATCGCGCTGAGCGTCGATTGTTCTTCAGCGAAGATGACGGCGGGTATGCGTGCGATGCGCTCGAGCGAATCTTGTTTGGTGAGTGGAGCGACGAAGAGCGCTTGCACTTGGCGTATCTGGAACGAAAGCTGGCTGAGCTGAAAACTCTTGGCTGATCGCCTTGCTTTCGGCGTTTGTACTGGCGGGATCCATCCTGGTCAAACCCGTGCGGGCTGGAATATGGTACCCTGCTGAACACAGGGAACGGCGAAAGGGATCCATATGGGGACGGCTAGCACGACTGAGCGCATCCGCGAAATCGGGGCGGATATCGAATCCGAGGTCATCGCACTCAGGCGCGAGTTGCACAAGCATCCCGAGTTGAGCGGCAAGGAAACGCGGACGCAAGAAGCTCTTTGCATCGAGTTGGGCAAGCTGGGCGTGGAGTATCGCCGTGCAGCTGGGACGGGCGTAATCGCCACTATTCGCGGTGAAGTGAAGGGCGCGTACAGCGCCGACGGCAATCCTGCCAAGCGCGTGGCGTTGCGCGCCGACATCGACGCTCTTCCCGTGACCGAGCAGACGGGCGCGCCTTACGCTTCGCAAAGCGAAGGGATCATGCACGCATGCGGCCATGATTGCCATATGGCTATGATGCTGGGCGCCGTTCGCATTCTGAACGGCTTGCGCGATCGGCTTTGCGGCGAGGTTCGCGTGCTATTCCAGCCTGCGGAGGAGATATCTATCGGCGCGCTCAAAATGATCGAAGACGGTGCGCTCGACGGGGTCGACGCGATCTACGGGGCTCATATTTGGAGCGAAGTGGATGCCGGGAAGATTTCGTGCGAGCCCGGACAGCGTATGGCTCATACCGATTGGTTCCGCATCGATATCGAAGGCGTTAGCGCACATGGATCCATGCCGCACAAGGGTGTGGACGCCGTGGTGGTGGGTGCTGAAATGGTGACGGCTTTGCAGATTCTGGTCAGCCGAGACGTTTCGCCGTTTGAACCCGTGGTGGTTACGGTGGGGGAGTTCCATGGCGGCGAAGCGCGCAACATCATGGCGGGGACGGCTTACCTGACCGGCACGGTGCGTACCTGGAGCGATAAGCTGCGCGCCGAAGTGCCTGACCGTTTGGAGCGCATTGTGGGGAAGATCGCTCGTGCGTTCAACGCTGAAGCTCGGTTCACGTTCGAGCCGGGCAATGCGGGCTTGGCGAATGACGTTCAGTGCGCGGAAGCGGCGCGGCGCGCTGTTGTCGAGGTGCTGGGGGAAGAAGCCGTCGGCAGTTACGAGGGTACGCTTTCCGGCGAAGACTTCAGCGAGTACCTGCGTCTGGTTCCCGGAGTCATGGCGTTCGTGGGTACGCGCAATCCTGCTGTGGGCGCCGAGCATCCCCAGCACAGTTGCTACTATGAAGTGGACGAAAGCGTGCTGGTCAAGGGATCCATGGTGGCTGCTCAGTGGGCGGTCGACATGTTGGGAGAAGGGTAGGAGTCGTGCGCTTCATTATCTCGCCCGCCAAGAAGATGAACGTAGCGGACGATATGTTCGCATGGCGCGAGCTGCCGGCGTTCGTTGACCGTGCCGAGCAGCTGGTCGAAGCTGTACGGGCTCTGACGTATGAAGAAGTGAAGGTGCTGTGGCAGTGCAGCGATGCGCTGGCCGAGCTCAATTTCGATCGCTTCCGCACGATGGACGTGTCCGGTGGCGCGGGCTCGCTTGTTCCAGCGGTGCTTGCGTACGAAGGCATCCAGTACCAGCATCTTGCTCCGCGCGTTATGACCGCCGCGCAGCTGGAATACGTGCAGGAGCATGTGCGCATCCTGTCGGGCCTTTACGGCGTGCTGCGCCCGTTCGACGGCGTGGCGCCGTATCGTCTTGAGATGCAAGCCAAGTTGGCGGTGGGCCCGGCGCGCACCTTATACGAGTTTTGGGGCGATTCGCTGGCGCGCGCGTTGGCTTCGGAGGCTGACGTTGTGGTGAACTTGGCTTCGGTCGAATATGCGAAAGCGGTGCTTCCGCATGCGAAGTGTCTTGGCTTGCAAACCGTCACGTGTTTGTTCGGTACGATCGATGCGCGCGGCCGCTTGGCGCAGCGTTCGACGGCTGCCAAGGCGGCTCGCGGTTCCATGGTACGTTGGTGCGCCGAATGCTCCGTCGAGTCCGTCGCTGATCTGCGCGCGTTCGACGTAGCTGGCTATGCGTTCGACAAGGCGCGCTCTACTGACGACTGCCTGGTGTTTGTGCAGTAGGAGGCAGAAAGCGTTCGCGGCGATCCTCGCTTTGAGAGCCAGCGTCGGGCCGGCAGGCGAGCGTCTGATGTCCTTGACGGCTCGCGGATTTGGGCGCCCTCTTTCGGCTCGGCTAGCTCCTTTTGCGGTTTGGCGTACGGCTAACGGATCCCGGCCGCGTTCGCCACGCCGAGCGTCTCTTCACCTTGGCTGCTCAGTTTGAACTTGAGCGGTCGGCGGCTTGTCGTTTCAACAAGATCGGTCCGTTCTAGCTCGGATGCGTATTTGCGAGCGCTTTGGGCTGTGACTTCAAGGTGCGTCGCGGCGTCCTGCAGCGTCACGTCCGCGTTCGCGCCGAAAAGCGACACCTGCACCACTTGGTACAGCAAATTACATGCGCGCTCCGACAAGTCAAACTCAGCGCGCACGCTGCCGAGTTTTTCTTCGGCTTTCATCAGCGCTTCCCGCTTTGCCTGCAGCTCGGCTACCAGTTCGTCTTGAGCCGTCCTGATCAAATTCATCATTTGCAGCACGAAGAACGTGCCCTCGGCATGGTTAAGGGGGTGCTCAGTTACCGAAAACGCCTGGTAGTACACTCCTTTATGCTCGGCGATAACGCGCGAAAGCGATAGCGTGGTGGGTAGGGACAACGGGCTGCTCAAGTGCAGCGCCAGCAAGAATCGGCCCGTTCTCCCGTTTCCGTCATAAAAGGGGTGGATGTACTCGAACAGGTAATGCGAAAGCAACGCACTGTACAGTTCCGGCACTTCCTCGGAATTGACCAGCCTGATCATAGCGTTGAGATACGAGATTATGGCGGATTCGGGTTGCACGCCACGATGGACGATCCGTTGCGAGGACGCCTTGACGTCCACGCCATCGGCGCGGAACAGCTGGCCGTCAAGCGCGTCGCCCGGGTCGAGCGTACCCGCCACGACGGCGTCGTACAGCGCACGGATATCCTCAGGAGTCTTGGGCGGCACGACGTCGCCGCTCGTCAGGCCAAGGTACAGGTGAGCGAATTCCATGAACTGCTTTGTCCGCCGATTCTCCCCGACAGGCTGCTCGATGCTGTCGATAGCCTCTCTGATCTGCTTGCGCGTGCTGCGAACGCCTTCCATTTCGTTCGTGCATACCACTTCGTCGACGATGAGGTTGCGTACGTAAGCGCCCTGCGCAATGCCGGGTAAGGCACTCCATGATCTTGACACCTTGCGCTCGGCGCGAAGAACCTGCTCCGTGACAAGAGACAGCTCGCGCGGCACGGCAAGAAAAAGCTCGCCTGTCTCTACGTTGATCCCGGTCCTGAATGACGAAGCAGCCGTGAGGCGCTTGCGGGCTTCACGCTCGTTTTCGCCCTTGCGATCGCTCGAAGCGTCTTCGTAAAAGAGCCTGTCCATTCTTTTGTATGCCATACCGTAAGACCTTCTTTCGAATGCTTTTCACGATTTTAACGCATGTTAATACTATCTAATAGTGAAAAATCTCAATATTTCACTATTAGATAGTATTGCAGAATACTTTATGATGAATACGCCTGTCCGGTAGCGGTTGGCTAACAACTTAAAACACAGGCCAACGCGAAGGGGCTCTCGACGACGTCGAGGAAGCTTGCGAAGGGGGCGCGGCTTCGATCTGCTGACGCAGGAGAGGCCTTGTTCGTCCGCTTGCGATTAAAACGATCGAGGTCTGCGCGCAAGAGTTTGATTGCCCCTGCGAAGTCGTGAAGTCGATCGATAACGCTTCGCTTTCGCGCCGCAATCACTATAATGGGAGCATTCGCGAATAAACGACCCTCTGCGCGGACGCGCGCGGGCGGTGCCGACCTGACGAGGAAAGCAACATGACCATGAAACCTTACAATCCGCACGAGATCGAACCCCGTTGGCAGCAGGTATGGGCCGACACTGACCTCAACAAGGTGACCGAGGATGCCTCGAAGCCTAAGAAGTACGTGCTCGAGATGTTCCCCTATCCTTCGGGCGACATTCACATGGGTCACGTGCGCAACTACACCATCGGCGACGTGATCGCCCGCTACTCCAAGATGCGCGGCTTCGACGTGCTGCATCCCATGGGCTGGGACGCGTTCGGCCTGCCGGCGGAAAACGCGGCCATCAAGCACAACAGCCACCCGGCTACGTGGACGTACGCCAACATCGAAACCCAGAAGGCCAGCTTCAAGCGCATGGGCTTCTCGTACGACTGGGACCGCACCGTGGTGGCGTGCGATCCTGAGTACTATCGCTGGGGCCAGTGGATTTTCCTCCAAATGTGGAAGAAGGGCCTGGTCGAGCGCCGCAACAGCCCGGTGAACTGGTGCCCGAACTGCGAAACCGTGCTGGCGAACGAGCAGGTGATCGAGGGCGAGTGCTGGCGTTGCCACGGCGCGGTGGAGAAGCGCGACCTGACGCAGTGGTACTTCAAAATTACCGACTACGCGCAGGAGCTCCTCGACGACTTGGATCATCTGGACGGTTGGCCCGATCGCGTCAAGCAGATGCAGGCGAACTGGATCGGTCGCTCCGAGGGCGCGGAAGTCACGTTCACGCTGTGCGGCGCCGACGGCGAGGCTCCGGCCAACCCGACCGATGACGATCTGATCACCGTCTTCACCACGCGTCCTGATACGTTGTTCGGCTGCTCGTTCTTCCTGCTGGCCCCCGAGTACAAGGGCCTGATGAGCTTGGTCGAGGGCACGGAATACGAACCTGCCGTCCGCGAGGTGGTCGAACAGGCGTCCAAGGTGAGCGCTGTCGAGCGCGCGCAGGGCGATCGCGAGAAGCACGGCGCGTTCACCGGCCGTTACATGGTGAACCCCATCAATGGCGAAAAGGTGCCGGTGTGGGTTGCCGACTACATCGTGAGCGATTACGGCACCGGCGCGGTCATGGCTGTTCCGTGCGGCGATCAGCGCGACTTCGAGTTCGCGCGCAAATACGACCTGCCCATCATTCCCATCATCTTGGGCGAGGACGACCCGCTGTTCGATCAGCTGAACGGGGTGCAGGATCGTCGCGTCACCTCGGTCGATTGGGACCATGCCTACGATGCCGAAGGCGTGCTGGTGCAGTCCGGCAAGTACACGGGCATGGTGGGCGGCAAGCACAGCCCGGCGGTTGACGCGATCATCGCCGACCTCGAAGCGGCCGGAAAGGGCCGCACGAAGGTCGAGTTCCGCCTGCGCGATTGGCTTATCAGCCGTCAGCGCTATTGGGGCAATCCCATTCCTGCCGTTCACTGCCCGACCTGCGGTTTGGTGCCCGTGCCCGAAGAGGATCTTCCGGTGCGCCTGCCCGAGGACATCGATTTGGCTGCTGGCGAGACGCTGGCTACCCACGAGGGCTTCGTGAACACGACGTGCCCCGTGTGCGGCGGCCCGGCTAAGCGCGAAACCGACACCATGGACACGTTCACGTGTTCGAGCTGGTACTATCTGCGCTACACCGATCCTCATAATGACGAGCTGCCGTTCGATCCTGCGAAGGCGAACCGTTGGATGCAGGTTGATCAGTACATCGGCGGCATCGAGCATGCCATCCTGCACCTCCTGTACAGCCGCTTCTTCACGAAGGTGCTGCGCGATTTGGGACTGCTGAACGTGGACGAGCCGTTCGCGAACCTGCTGTGCCAGGGCATGGTAAAGGACGAGCACGGTGAGACCATGTCGAAGTCGAAGGGCAACGTGATTGCGCCTGAGGACATGATCGCCGAATACGGAACCGATGCCGTGCGCGCATACATCCTGTTCATGGCTCCGCCTGACAAGGATCTACTGTGGGACGAAGGCGGCTTGGCTGGCATCTACAAGTTCATGAACCGCGCGTGGCGCATCGTGTGCGACCTGATGGGCACCGCCGATGAAGAAACGCTGTTCCAAGCGGGATCTTCGGAGGACGAGGGCAAGAAGGCTCTTGAGAAGCTGGTACGCGAGCGCCATCGCGTGGTGGGCAAGGTGGCCGATGACTTCGATCGCAACAACTTCAACACGGCGCTTGCCGCCATCATGGAGCTGACGAATGCGGCGAGCGATTACCTGCGCAAGTGCTCCGCGGACGAGCGCGCCGCAAGCGCGTTCTCGCAGACGTTCGATCGCGAGGTTGCCGAGGTTATCGTCAAGATTATGGCTCCGTTTGCCCCGCATTGGGCCGAAGAGCTGTGGCATGACGCACTGGGCAACGAAGGCTCGGTGCATGTGCAGCTGTGGCCCGAGTTTGATCCCGAGCAGGCGAAGGCTGACGAAGTGGAGCTTGCAGTTCAGGTGAACGGCAAGGTGAAGGCGAAGATCACGGTTGCTGCCGATGCCGCCGAAGACGATATCAAGGCCGATGGTTTGGCTGCCGTCGAGGCTGCTTTGGCAGGCAAGGACGTCAAAAAGGTTGTTGTGGTTCCCGGTCGCTTGGTCAACATCGTAGCGAAGTAGGGCGGCAGGCAAGATGGATAATGCGAAAGCGGCTCGGGTATCCGAGCCGCTTTCGTTGAGGGGGGTCGATGAGGCGTTATCCCACGTAGTCGGCGGCGTTGTTTCCCGCTACACGACCAAACGTGTAGATGTCTGCCATGGATGTGGATCCTAGGCGGTTTGCCCCCATCTTGTGGCCGGCCACTTCGCCTGCAGCGAAGAGTCCGGGAATGGGATTGCCGTTCGCGTCGAGCACCTCGGCGTTCGCGTTGATGTGCAGGCCTCCCATGGTGTAATGCACGGCCGGCTTGTACGCCATGATGTAGTAGGGCGGCGTATCGATCTTATGCATGGTTCCGCGGTAGGCGAAATCGGGATCGGATCCTGCGTCTACGTAACTGTTCCATTGCTCGATTGTCTTTGCGAGCGCGGCGGCATCGATGCCGAAAGGTTCGCAGGCTTCTTCAAGCGTATCTGCTTTCGTACAAAGATTCCGTGAAACGAGGTTTTCAAATTCGTCTGCATGGATGTCGACCACTTTAGTCTCGTCTGCAGCCGCCTGATCCCAGATTTCGTAAGCGCGTTCGTCGGTCTGTTTGAGAATGGCTTTGGACAAAACGTCTCGTCGGCCAAGTTCTTCGACGAAGCGTTTTCCTTCCTTGTTAAACATGACCGTGCGTTCGTCCAGGCGCATGTCGTCCAAATACAGCAGCGCTCCGGTGTTTACATCGCAGATGGGATAGGTTTGGATGAGTTCCATATCTACGAGCTCGGCACCGATAGCGGATGCCATGGTAAGTCCGTCTCCCTGCGCTCCTACCGAATCGGTTGAATTGAATTGCTTCCCAAACTCAGGATTTGCCTGCTCGCGCATTTCGACGTTTGCGCCAAACCCGCCGCATGCCAGTACGACGGCTTTACATTCGAAGGAGTATTCGTTACCGGTGACGGTATTCGTTGCCTTGATGCCGCCAATGCCTCCATTCGCATCTTGCACGAGCGCGGTTGCTTTCGTGTTGTCGATGAGCGTGATGTTATCGATTGACTGGGCCCGGGCGGTCAACTTGGTCGTCATGGCGTTGCCTATGTGTCCCGAAGGAATGATGGAGCGCTTGACCGAGTGGCCGCCGAAGAACAGAAGGTTGTGCTCCCAAGATATTCCTCCTTCGTAAGTGAGCCATTGCGCTGCGTCGTACACGCCGTTTGCGATGACGTTCACTAGGGCAGGGTCGCCGCGGTGGTCCCCGCCTTCTAGCATGTCATTCGCCAGCTGTTCGGAGCTGTCGCTTAATCCTGAGTTTTGCTGGATCCAATTGCCGGGCACGGCCATCTCTCCTCCGGACAATGCGGTGGAGCCCCCGAATACTCCTAGCTTCTCCATGAGCAGTACCTTCTGGCCCTTGTTGGCCGCGCTAATGGCGGCAGTAAATCCTGCGCCGCCTGTACCCACGACTACAATATCAAACGCTGTGGGTATATCGCTCTCTGGCTGTTGCACGGCTCTGTCGCGTTTCTTCCATTCGGATGACTTCTCTCCTGCCTTGTCAAGTGCTTCAGCAACGGCGGTGAGGTACGCCATGCTGGATAGCGAGGCGCCCGTCACGACGTCAACGTTCAACGTTTGATTGTCGACGATGAGCTTGCCCAGCTTTTTCATGCACACATCGCCCAATCCTGCGGACTCGCGAGAATCTAATACATCAATACGTTCGATAGCGCCATCTTTCGAGACAACCTCGATCTGTATGGCGCCGTGCTTTCCCATGCCGCTGCCGACGGTTGCGATGCTTGCGTCGGCGGACCGCTCTTTCGCGGCGCTTCCTGATGACGTGCATCCGCCCAATGTCAACGCGCCTCCTGCCGTCGCTAACGCAGCACCCGTAAGAAACTGTCTACGTGAAAGTCCTGCCATCTTGTTCATCCTCCTTGTTGTATCCGGTCCCGCCTCCCATGGTGCGCCACCTTTTTTGGTCGCGCTGTTCGGGACGACGAGAACATAGCACCGCAGTACCGCATCGGATGGACGCCGAAGGGGTTCAATGTGTAACCCAGCCTTGGTTTAAATAGGTAACCCTAGGCAAAACGCTCGGTGCATCATGCTTTTTCAGGGTAAGATGAAAACCCGAAATTGCAGGAAGGGGAGGTTCTGCATGAAGGAGTTGTGCGGTTGTTGGAAGAATGTGTTTACGCGCATCGGGACTATGCCCGTTGCGTTTCTCGGTATTGGATTGTACCGTGCGTGGCTTGCAACTTTTTTTCGGTACGATGCATTTCCGACCGTCGACTTTTTTGATTATGCGTTGTTCGAGGGAGCCATAGGCGTTGCGTCGTTTGCAGTTGTTTTTCTTGCGCGTCGCGTTACTCCTCTCTGGTCGAACCGGGTGGCGGTGGGCCTGGTTGCCTTCGGCATGGTGGGCGGGTCGGCGCTGTGCGCCATTGCATGCTTCTGGGTGCAGATTGCGGCGCTCAAGTATCTTGGGCTTATGTTGGCGGGCGCGGGGCTTGGGCTGCTCATTCTCATGTGGACGGAGTTTTTTGGATCACTTAATCCTATGCGTGTTGCTGCCTATTATGCCGCGGCTATTTTTTTGGGAGAGGTGTTAAAGTGGCTGTTTAGTGGACTTGAACCTGCATATATCGTCGTATTCTCTTTAACTCTTCCGCTCGTTTCCCTTGATTGGGTGCGCCGTTCTATGAAGCATTTACCAGAAATCGACCTGCCTAAACCTATGGGTAAAGCAGGGATTTCCGAAATTCCCTGGAAACCGATTGCTCTCATGGGGATATGCACGTTTGCGACAGGGTTTGGGGTTCTTCCTGATCAGCCCTTGGCGGCAGGAAATACTGTGGGTACGATGTCGGTTGCGGCGTTTGTGTTTTTTGGCGTCCTTTCATCGTCGAGGTGGTTTAATTTCGACATCATATACCAACTGGCGTTTCCTCTCATGATCGTGGGGCTTCTGCTCATTGCTCCGCAATTCTCGCTTGATTCGAAAACAGTAGCGGGTTGCTACGATGCAGGTTATACCATGCTGTCCATTTTCATTATGATTGTCTTGAGCAACATCACGTACCGATTCGATATTGCAGCTGCTTGGTTGAATGGTATTGAACGTGGTATTCGCTATCTGGTGGAAGCAGGGGGCTGGAGTTTGTTTGCGGTCACTTCTTTCTATTTGTCAAAAGATACTGTAACGGCAATCCATCTAGGAATCGTAGCGGTTGTGGCGCTGGCGTTCACGGTGCTGTTTTTTACGGAAAAACGGCTATCTGCCAAGTGGGGCATCAATTTGAAACAAACCTCCGACGGCGATGACGTGTTCTCGCCGGGATTGCTTGCTATGCGCGTGTCCGATTTGTCGCGCGAGCATAATTTGAGCCCGCGTGAGGAAGAGGTGTTGCAGTTGCTCGCGCGCAAAGGAACTTCAGCGCAGATCGAGGAAAACTTGTTCGTAGCACGCGGTACGGTGAAAGCGCATACGAGTCGCATTTATCGCAAACTCGGAGTCCACAGCCGGGACGAGCTTTATGAGCTGCTGGGCATTGGGGATTGACGAATACGGAAACGCATAGCAAGGGGGGCGGCTTGATGGGCACGTTGTTCGAAAAGCTGGAGATAGGGGCGTTGCAAGCGCGGAATAGGTTCGTGCGCGCGGCAACTTACGAAGGATTGGCTACCGACGATGGACGCATGACCCCAGAGCTCCGAGCTGTTTACGAGGAGCTTGCCAGCGGCGAGGTGGGCACGATCATCGTGGGCTACGCGTACGTCACGCGCGACGAGCAGCCGAACCCGCGCATGCTTGGCATCTATGACGACTCGTTCGTTCCCGCGTACCGTGCGTTCGTTGACGACCTACACGCTCGCGGCGCGCGCGTTGTTTCGCAGATCGTGTACGGCGGCTCGGCCACCAGGCTCGATCCGCCCAGCACGCGAATCCTCGGGCCGTCTTCCGTTGCCAATCCGAAGACCGGCATCGTTCCCGTGGAGGCGACGAACGCCGATCTGCAAGCGCTTGCGTGCGCGTTCGCGGACGCGGCTGAACGTGCCCAGGCCGCAGGGTTCGACGGTGTGGAGCTGCATGCGGCGCACGGCTACGTGCTCAGCCAGTTTCTAAGCCCGCTGTTCAACAAGCGTACAGACGGGTACGGTGGCTCCCTTGAGCATCGCGCCCGCTTCCTAACAGAGGTTGTCGATGCCGTCCGCGATCGAGTGGGCAAGGCGTTTCCGCTGATCGTGAAGCTGAACAGCTCCGACGGCGTGGAGGGCGGCTTGACCGAAAGCGAAAGCGCAGAAGTGGCGAAGCTGCTTGAGGCACATGGCGTGTCGGCTATCGACGTAAGCGGAAATTGGCGCTCCTGCCGGGTGAAAGACTATGCGGGCGAGCCGTTCTTCGCTTCCTACGCGCAGTGTCTTGCACGTGAGCTCGACATACCTGTGATCTTGACGGGCGGCAACCGCAGCTTTGCTGCGATGGATCGCCTTGCAATGGAAGGCGGCATCGCGGGCTTCGGCTTGTGTCGCCCGCTTATTTGTGAGCCGTACCTTGTGCGACGCTGGAGCGCCGACCCGAATGCCGTGCCGCGTTGCGTATCGTGCAACGGATGCAGTTCCTCGCCCGGCCATCGCTGCATAGTGCCGTAGGCGTTTCGCATCGGCGCTTTCCGGCTGCTTTGGCTCGCAGTTTGCGTGGATTCCCCCTTGAGTTTCGATGGCAACGCCGATGTTGCAGCGCACGGGCACCCCTCGTTTGCTATCATCGACGCCTATGGCAAAGGCGAAGAAACATGGATGGGTAAAGGCGATGCTGGGTGCAGTGCTCGGATGCGTGCTTGCGGTTGGGGCGGTGTTCGCGATAACGAACGTCGTGACCGTGGTCACGGCGAAAGGGAGCATCGTAGACTCGCAGGAGGCGATTGGCTACGATGCCGACGCCATAGTGGTGCTGGGCGCATCCGTGTTCGCGGACGGAACGCCGTCGAGCATTTTGCAGGACCGGCTTGACGACGGTATCGCTTTGTACCGATCCGGCGTTGCTCCGAAGCTGATCATGAGCGGGGACAATAGCACGATCGCGTACAACGAAGTCAAGGCCATGAAAGACTATGCCGTTTCCCAGGGGGTTCCTAGCGAAGACGTGTTCTGCGATCACGCTGGGTTCTCCACGTACGAGAGCATGTACCGCGCCAAGCACGTGTTCGGCGCGCAGCGCATCGTGGTGGCCACGCAGACCTACCATCTGTATCGAGCGCTCTATGCGGCACATGGCCTGGGGCTTGAGGCTATTGGAGTTCCGAGCGACTATCGCACGTACGCGAAGCAGACCCAATACGATCTGCGTGAAATACCTGCGCGCACGAAGGATTTTTTCAAGACGCTGTTCGAGGTCCCGTCGACGTTCGTGGGCGATCCTATCAGCTTGGACCAATCGGGCGACGTGACCGAAGGCTACTGAGTCGATTCTCCGAACGGGAGAGGGCGATCCTGCTATTCGGGCCGACGCAGCGGTTCCCCGAATGCGGTGGCTCGCGTTCTTAAAAGCTCCAACAGCAGGGCGCAAGCTTCGCACTGCACGGCATCGAGCACGGGAATCCCTGCTGCGCGTTCGAGTTCCGGTGCCAATCCTATGGTAGCGAACCCGGTGCATGCCAACGCGATCGCCTGAGCTCCTTGCGCGGAGAGGCTTTCGACGGATTTCAGAGCGCTTGCTCGCCCTTCGGGAGTTTGCAGGTCAAGGGTGCTCTTCACTCCGGCGGGTACGACGTTTGCCAGCAGCTGCGGTCCCAGGATGCGGTCGAACGCTGGCGGAGCTTCGGGCGTGATGCCCAGAACGCCGACCGGTCCGTTGAAGCGCGCGGCGGCGGAAGCGGTGCTCTCGCCTGCGCCGACAACCGGGATGCGCACGGCTGCGCGCGCTTCGAGAACCCCGGGATCGTCCGCGCAGCTCACGATAATCCCGGCGACGCCCGCCTGCTCGAGTTCCTGGGCCAGGGCCGCCACTTTGGGCGCAGCTGCGCGTTTGGTGCGCGCGTCGTGCACTCCTTCGGGCTGGTCGGGGATGCAGCGCGACAGCGTTTTCACGCCGGGGATCCACTGTTCGATCAGTTGCCCGTGCGCGTCCACCTGGGCTTGCTCCTGCGTGATCACGCGAATAATGCCCATGGTGTACGCAGGACTCATATCGACCTCTTTCTTGCGGGGATCTGTTGTCATTCGTACCGATCGATCAAGTCGATCAGCTCCTGTTTGGAGTGTAGCGCAGTTTTTTCCAGAATGCGCCGCGTGTGCGTGCGGATGGTGCTTTCGGATACGAACAAGGCATCCGCGATGACCTTCGCCGATCGCCCGCGCGCCAGGTACGGAAGCACTTCCGCTTCGCGGCGCGTCAGGCCGTAGTACTCGGCTATCTGGTCGTAGACGCGCTCGCTGGCCGACTCCGCCTCCGCCTCGCTCATGGATCCTGCTCCGGTGGCGGCGGGCTTCGTATCAGGCTGTTCAGGCGCTTCCGCAGCCATGCGATTTGCGCTTCGGGCGGGCGCTTCCGCAGCGTTGACCTGCGGCGCTGGCATTGCGGCGGCAATCTGGCCCGTGAGCGTTGCGGACGCGTCGCCGATGTTTGCGGAAGTACTCTTCTCCTGTCGAGCGTCTGCTTCCTGGAAGAAGAACGAGAATCGATGGCGCGTGCTTTGAAGCACCAGGAGCATGGCGAGCACGTACACGGCGCCCACGGAGATGCCCACGATCAACATGGACGGTCTTTCCGGGATGAGCATGATCACGTACCCGATGCCAATGCCTACAAGTCGTGCGATGATGGACAGCGCTCGCACGATGCCGCCGATCACGAAACCCGACACTGCGAAGTCGTAGGCGGTCGAAACCACCATGTACCATATAATGACGTCGAACATGCCGTAGCCGGTGCTCATGATAACGTTGAGCATGACCGGGTTCGACTCCCAGAACAGCGGCATGATGGCGAACAAAACGACGATACCGGGCACGATCACGCGAAACGCGAAGGAAAGATCGATGCGCTTTCGCGCCAGCAGCACGAGCGCAATCAGCCCTGCAGCTGCGATGATATTGGCGATCAAGGGCAGCCGGTGCGCGTCGTCCGCCGACCCAACCGAAACGACCGTCATCTGCCAGACGAAGCCGAACAGGCACGAAAGAACCAAGCTGGATACGATCAGGCTCACCAGCGATCCGAGCGCGGTGCGGTACCGATCCGAATTGGCGTTGCTGGCGTAGCGCCCTTCGGGAACCTCTTGCTTGCATCGCGCAAGGCAAAGCTGGGAAAGAACGGGCAGGGGAGCTATAAGCAGGAGCGCGGGGACGCCTCCGTGATCCGAGCAGATCGAGATCACGACGAACAGCGAAGCCGTTAGCAGCAGCACGACGGGGATGTAAAACGACGTGCGCGAGGGGTGCATGCGTCCCAGGTACTCCGCCCAGCTTCCCCAGTAGTAGCCGTACCCGGCGCCCGCAAGCACGGCGCCCGTGACGATAGGGACGGCAAGAGCCGATTCCGGTAGCAATCCCATGCTAGCTAGAGGACCCGATCCCGACAGCAGCACAAGCCCGATAATGATGAGCGCGGTGAACGCCCCCGGCTTCAAGCGGTCGTAAAACGCAGGGTTTCGTTCGATGCGCGAGGCGATCAGAAACAGCGTTGTCATGTTCGCTACGAACGAGACGATGACGATAAGCGTTTGGCACGACGTGTTGTCGGCAGGCCCCTCCAGAAGAAGAGAACTGCGAAACGTCAGCATGCTGCACGCCCAAAAGAATGCGAGTCCCACGTGATGCGGCCGCAGCGTTTTCCAGATCATGCGCATGCTTCGCCGATCTGCATTGATACGCGAGTTTCCAACCATGAATCGATGCCCCCCGATAGCGTTCCGCCTCGTTGCGGTTGTAGCTGTACACCGTGATTGCCTACGTGTTCTATTGCTTGTCACACTATAGTTTACCAGCCAAAACGCAGAATCATCAGAAACTGATGATATGTAAGCAAGCTGCTGGATTTAGCCTTTTTCGCGACGAGAAAGGACGCTAGTGAATTCCCAAGAGCAATCCAACAAGGCGCTCATGCACGCTTGCGCCGCGGCCGCTTTGCTGTTCACGAGAATGGGTGAAGACGGGTTCACCGCTGCAAGCGAGCGACGTGCATGGGAGGGCATGGCGGCGTGCGCGGGCGTGGTTATCGAAGCGCCTTCGGCCGATGCGCGCCATGCGGTTGAAAGCGAGCTGCTTGTGCCGGGGCTGCCCCTGGCCGCTATGCCGGTGGAATCGCTTTACAAGCCGTGGCGGGCGCCCGACGGAACCGTGCGTGCGTCGCGCGGACTGTACGGCGGCGAAACGGCGGGTCACGCGCAAGCGTTGTTCGATGCGTGCGGTTTGGAGATTCCGCAGGAGTTCTCGGCGATGCCGGACCACCTGTCGTTGCTCTTGGAGCTGCTGGCGCTTTTTCTCGAGGTTGGCAACGATCAGGCTGCGGACAACCTGATCCGGGATCACTTCGATTGGCTGGGCGAGTACGATGCCGCTTTGCGCGACCGTGCAGAGCGCGCCGCCGACGCCCCCGCTTTCGACGAAGCCAAGCGCCGCGCCCTTGCGGAGGGGATCGCCTTTCTGCGGACGCTGACGACGGCGGTCGATAAAGCGGTGCATGCTCGGCTTGCGTAGCCGCTTCGATTCTGGGGCCAACAGGGAGGAGGCTGCGGGCTTGCTCGCGGCGAAGACGAGATGGTAGGAGGAGAAATGTTCGATTCAACGGTTTCGCGCAGAACGTTTCTAAAGGGATCGGCCGCCGCCGCATCGGTTGCAGCGGTCGGGTCTCTTTCGCTGGGCGCTTGGAGCGCCGAGCGCGCGAATGCGGCCGGGGGCGAGCGGGGCACGGCGCCTTCGCTGTGCAACGGATGCTCGAGCAAGTGCGGCCTGATGGCAACTACGCTGGGCGGGACGCTGTTCACACTGAGCGGCATCGAGCAGCATCCGTATTCCAAGGGCAAGCTGTGCGCTCGCGGACATGGCTTCGCGCAGATGGCGTACAACGAGGAACGCGTGACGCAGCCGCTGCGGCGTACGGAAAGCGGTGAATTCGAGCCCATCGATTGGGACACCGCGTTCAGGGAGATCGGCGAAAAAGTAAAGGCAATCGTGGCTGCGAACGGCCCCGAGTCGCTTGCGCTCGTTCACGATCCGCGCCCGTCGGGCAAGTATTACACGAAGCGCTTCATGAACGCTCTGGGATCGGCGAACGTCTACACGCATGCGGCGGCGTGCAACCTGTCCAAAGAAGCCGGCTTGACCGAAACGATCGGCGCGTCGAACTATTCGGTTGACTTCGGATCGTGCAAGATGGTCCTGTTCATCGGCCGCAGCTACGGCGACGGCATTCGTCCGTCCCATGCTATGAGCTTGGCGGATGCTGCCGAGGCCGGCACGCGCGTGGTCATCGTAGATCCGCGCTTGAACAACGCGGGCATCTTCGCCAGCGATTGGGTGCCCGTCAACCCCGGCACCGACCTGGCGCTGCTCATGGGCATCTGCAACGTGCTCATCGAGGAAGACCTGTACAATCATGATTTCATCGAGCAGCATACGGTGGGCTTCGAGGAATTCGCCGCGCAGGCGAAGGAGTACACGCCCGAATGGGCCGAGAAGATCTGCGACGTGCCCGCCGATCGCATTCGCGAACTGGCGCAGGCTCTTGCGAAGGCGGCCCCGGCTGCCGCGGTGGAGGCCAGCTGGCGCGCTGCGTTCGGTTGCGCGTACAAGAACTCTTTCGACACGGCACGCGCGGTGACTGCGGTGAACGCGCTTCTGGGCAGCTGGGGCGCGAAGGGCGGTGCGCTCATCACCTCCTCGCCGAAGGCCGGCAAGATAGCTGACGAGCGTTTCGCCGAGCCGCCGAAGCCCGAAGCGAAGCGCATCGGCGACAAGGAGTACGGTGCGGTTAGCAGCTCCGGCTCGAACATCGCCGCGCTTGAGGCTGCGCTGGACGGCCGCGTCAAGGGCATGTTCTTCTACAACTCCAACGCGGCGAAGGGCTATGCGCAGCCCAAGGTGTGGTCCGAGGCGTTCGAGAAGCTTGACCTGGTGGTTTCCATTGACGTGCAGATGTCTGAGACGGCTATGCAGGCCGATTACGTGCTGCCGGAGTGCACGTACCTGGAGCGCATGGAGGCGCCGGATTACATTGGCGGCAAGAAGCAGTTCGTGGCTTTGCGCGCCCAGGTGATCGATCGCCTGCATCCCGAAACCAAGCCCTGCGACGAGATTTTCGCCGGCCTGGCTCAGGCGTGCGGCGTGGGTCAGTACTTCGACTTCACGGTTGAGGAGCTGGCGAAGGCCGAGCTTGACACGCTGGGCGTGAGCTTCGACGAGCTTAAAGAAAAGGGCATCGTGGACGTGACGTCCAAGAAGTTCGAATACGGCGTGCCGAAGTTCAAGACGCCGACGGAAAAGTACCAGTTCGTCAGCGAGAAGGCGGGCAGCGCGGGCTTGAACCCGGTAATCGGCTACGTGGAGCGCCTGGTCATGCCGCAGGGCGATCAGCTGCACTTCATCGGCGGCAAGCAGTCCATCCACTCGCACACCATGACGCAGAACGTGGAGTCCCTGAACGCCATTTCGCGCGAATACAACCTTGAACGCGTGTGGATGAGCGCGAAGGACGCGGCCGATCGTGGCATCGCCGACGGCGACTTGGTGGAAGTGTCGTCTAGCGAGCATACCGGCCAGGTGCGCGCGAAGGTCACGGAGCGCCTCAAGCCTGGCGTGCTGTACCTGCCCACGCACTACGGCGGAACGTCGCCGTACCAGACGCGCGCGTACGAGTACGGCATCAGCATGACGGAGTTCGTGCCGTTCCACGGCGGCGAGCCGGGCGTCGGCTCGACCATGAGCCAGGAAGTGGCGGTCACGGTGAAGAAGGTGGAGGCGTAAGATGGCTCGTTACGGAATGCTCATCAACACGAAGAAATGCGTGGGATGCTACGCGTGCCGCGTGGCGTGCCAGATGATCAATGGCCTGGATCCTGACAAGGCGTTCATCCATTACGAAGAGCTGGAAACGGGGGCGTATCCCAACGTGTACGCCGAAAATGTGCCCGTGCAGTGCATGCACTGCGAGGACGCTCCGTGCCAGTCGGTGTGCCCGACGGGCGCCACGTATACTACCGATTCGGGCGTGGTGCTGGTTGAAGAGGGGAAATGCATCGGCTGCAAGTACTGCATGGCCGCGTGCCCCTACGGCGTTCGCGTGCAGCTGCACTCGGGCGTGGTGGAGAAGTGCCGTTTCTGCTGGTACGAGGGCGAGCCGGGCAACCCGCCGGCGTGCGTGGGCACGTGCATCACGAACGCTCGCATCTTCGGCGACCTGGACGATCCCAACAGCGAGATCAACCAGGCTATCGCGCGCTACAACGCTCAGCCTCTTGCGAGCGACCTGACCGAATCCAAGATCTTCTACGTGAGGTGATGAACAATGGTATGGGGACCCCTTATCGCTTGGTACCTGTTCCTGGCGGGCGCGTCGGCCGGCGCGTTTCTAACGGCTGCTTTCGTGGAGGCGAAGTATCCTGACAGCACGAAGATGCGCATCGCCGGACGTATCATCGCGCCTATCTTTCTGGGCATCGGCCTGATCATGCTCATGATCGATGCCGAGGCCGGGCTGCACAACCCGTTGCGGTTCGTGTACTTGGTCATGAACCCCGGATCGGTGATGACTTTGGGCGTGTACTTCATCTGCGTGTTCATGCCGGTTGCCCTGGCGGCGGCGCTGCTGGAAGTGCTCAAGAAGCCCGTGCCGAAGTGGCTCACCTGGATCGGCGTGGCGGCGGCGTTCGCCGTGGCGGCCTACACCGGGTTCCTCTTGGGCGTGGTGAAGGCGTATCCGCTGTGGAACAACGCCGTGCTGCCCATCCTGTTCGTGGTGTCGGCGCTGTCGGCCGGTTTGGCTGCCACCAGCTTCGTGGGACTGATCGTTGACCGCGAGCGTTTCGAGCAGATGTGGCTGGTCAAGAAGTCGCACGTCATCTTGTCGGCTATCGAGCTGGTGGTGCTGTTCACCATGCTGGTGATCGTGTCCGCTGGAAGCTACGAGGGCGCGGCGTCCGTTCAGATGCTGCTGACCGGGCAGTATGCCGTGCCGTTCTGGATAGGCATCGTCCTGTTCGGCTTGGTGCTGCCCTTCGCGATCGAAGGCTATCCGGTGTTCATCACCAAGCGCGTCGAAACCTCGATGACCTCTATGGTGGTGAGCGTCATCGGCGAGGCGGGCGTGCTGGTGGGCGGCTTCCTGTTGCGCCTTTTGGTCGTGATGGCCGCGCTGCCGGTGGCGTACCTGTAGCGCACCGCCGCGCGATCGCTGCTGCAAGCCCCTCCTTGAAGGACGTCGCCTTTTCCGGGCGGCGTCCTTTTTCGATTGCGACGTACTTTTCGAGGCCGGGTTGGGGGCACGGCGGCGAAGCTCCGGAGTCTCGGATTCTTCGTTTCGCGCGTTAGCGGTACGTTTCTATAAGGTCGATGATCTGCTGCTTCGAGTGCAGCTCGGTCTTTTCCAGAATGCGTCGCGTATGGGTGCGAATGGTGTTCTCCGACACGAACAGCGCTTCGGCGATGACCTTGGCCGATCGTCCGCGTGCCAAGTCGGGAAGCACTTCCGATTCGCGACGGGTCAAGCTGAAGTCCTCGGCGATCATGTCGTAGATAGCCTGGTCTGAACTCGGCGAATTTGGCGCAGGAGAAGCTTGAAGTCCTGGCGTTTCGGGCCGTGCGTGCGGCGGCGCGGTTTGCGGCTTCGACGCGTCGGCGGCGGACTCGATGCGCTTTGCAGAGCTTCCCGCCGTCGTCGCACCCTCGGACTTTTTGCGCGCGACGTAGAAAAGGCCCAGCATAGCCAGCACGTATACGCCTCCGGTGGACACGCCGACAATGAGCATGGAGGGAGTGCCGGGAATGAGCATGAGCAGATACCCGATGCCGATGCCCACCAGTCGCGCAAGGATGGACAGCGCCCGTACGATGCCGCCCACCACGAATCCCGACACAGCGTAATCGTAGGCGGTCGAAGCCACCATGTACCAGATGATGACGTCGAACACGCCATAGCTTGCGCTCATCACGACGTTAAGAACCACGGGATTCGTCTCCCAGAAAAACGGCATGACGGCGAACAGGACCACGATGATGGGAACGATCACGCGGTACGCCAGCGCCAGATCCATTCGCTTGTTCGTGTAGAGCACCAAGCCGATGAGCCCGACCGCCACCGCAAGATCTGCGACGAGAGGGATCTGATGGGCTTCGTTGACCGAGCCGACCGACAGCACGGTCATTTCCCATACGAACCCGAACAGCAGCGACAATACCAAGCTTGCCACGATAAGCGTTACCAGCGAGCCGAGCGCGGAAAGGTACCGCTTGGACGTTGTGGCGCTTGCATGGCCTCCGTCAGGGGCTTCGCCGCGGCAGCGGTGCAGGCACGCCAGCGACAAAACAGGCAGCGGGACCATGAGCGCAAGAGGCGGCACGCCGGCAAGTTCGGCGGCAAACGAGATTGCCAGGAACAGCGCTGCGCTCACCAGAAACGCCGCCGGGATGTAAAACGAGGTTCGTGACGGGTGCATGCGTCCCAGGCATTCCGCCCAGCTTCCCCAGTAGTATCCGTAGCCGATGCCGGTCAGCGCGCCGCCGCCTGCGAGCAGCACGATCATCGCTCCTTCGTTTTCCGTGCGTCCCGCGCTTGCAAGGGCGACGATGCCCGCTATGATGCATGCGCAGAACAGCTTCCCGGGAAGCCGGTCGATAACGGAGGGGTTGTGTTCCATGAAGGCGGCCATGGCGAAGAGCGTGGTCATGTTCGCTACGAACGAAACCAGCACGACAAACGTTTCGTACCCGGGCGTGTTCGCCGGGCCCGCAAGCAGAATGGAGCTGCGGAACGTGAGCATGCTGCATGCCCAGAAAAACGCCAGCCCGACATGACGAAGCCTCAGCGTTTTCCATACCATGCGCATGCTGCGCCGCCCGCGTGTGGCGATCAGCGGATCGCTCAAAAGCTTACCTCCTTGCAGTGACGCGCTTCGACGAGTGCGCGCCCTTGATTGCAATTTCCTAATAATGGCTTATCTATCAGGCAAAATGTCTAAATCACCAAAAACTGATTACCTGCCGAATTTTCCAGATGCCTACGATTGTCCCGACGAGAGAGGACGAGATCATGCGGGCGGAACTGGCTTTGGCACGTACATTATCACTTATTGCACCTCTGTTCACATGTTTAAGTGAAGAGGAATACGCACAGGTTCTGCAAAGCGGTGCGGGGGAGTGCGCGCGAAGCGCCGCGCGCAGCTTGGCTCGGTCGGCCGAGGAGGCCGATTCGTGGGAGCGAGCGCTGTCGGCGCCGTTCGACTGGCCCGACCGCGCCGCGTTTCAGCGTAACGTGCTCGCATCCGGGATGCCGCTTGCGGCGCTGCCCGTGGAGTCTTTGTACAAGCCGTGGTCCCAAGAGCCGGGCAACGGCTATGGGGCATCGCGCGGTTTATTCCTGGGGGATTCCGCCCGGCATATTCAGGCCGTGTACCGCTCGCTCGAGATCGACGTTCCCGCGCGGTTCGCGGCTGCTCCTGATCATCTTTCGCTGCTGCTGGACCTGCTTGCTTTGTACGCGCAGTGCGAAAACCGCGTTGCTGCGCGCGATCTTGTTGCCGACCACTTCGATTGGCTTGGGAGCTGCGACAAGGCCCTTTCCCGTCGGGCTGAAGAAGCGCCGTTGCTGTTCGGCTCCGATGCTCATGCTCATGCCGATGCGCTTGACGCGGTGCTGCGCGGTATCGCGCAGGTGCGAGCGCTGCTCGGCGTGACGCAGTGCTTGGCAAACGAGGTTGTCGCGCGATCAGGTCAGCCTGCGCTGGCGTGAGGGCTCTTCCGGCAGTTCGACGCATGCGCGCGTCGAACCGTTCCAAGTGATCATCCGCTGCGTGCAGCGGTGTTCAAGGGTTCAAGGCGTTTCGACGCCGATAGACGAGCGAAGACGAGATTTGACAACAGGGAAAGGAAGAGGCGAAATGTTCATTTCGGATGTTTCAAGGCGAACGTTTCTGAAGGGAACCGCGGCGACGGCGGCCCTTGCAGCAGCGGGTTCGCTTTCAGTGGGCGCTTGGCGCGCTCAAGCTGCCGAAGCCGGCGGACAAACAGGCAGGGCGGTGGAGGCTCCGTCGTTGTGTAACGGGTGCTCGAGCAAATGCGGGCTGGTTGCCACAACGGTTGACGGGCGGTTGTGGACGCTGCGCGGCAACGAAATCCACCCGTACGCCCAAGGCCGCATCTGCGCCCGCGCCCATGGCTTGGCTCAGTTGGCGTATTCCGACGAGCGCGTGACCCAGCCGCTGCGCCGCAAGGAGGATGGCTCGTTCGAGCCCATCGACTGGGACACTGCGTTTGCCGAGATTGGGCAGAAGGTGAAGGACGTCATCGCTCAAAGCGGACCGGAGTCGTTGGCCATCATCCAGGATCCGCGCCCGTCGGGCAAGCAGTACTCCAAGCGCTTCATGCATGCGCTGGGCTCGCCGAACGTGTACGCGCATTCCTCGTCATGCAACCTGTCGAAGGAAAGCGCCTACCAGCTGACCATCGGAGCTACGGGTTTCTCGAACGATTTCGCCAACGCGAAGATGGTCATGTTCATCGGTCGCAGCTACGGCGACGGCATCCGCCCGTCGTCGGTGCATAGCTTGGCCGACGCCGCCGAGCACGGAACGCGCGTGGTCGTGGTGGACCCGCGCCTGAACAACTCCGGCATTTTCGCGAGCGACTGGGTTCCCATCAACCCCGGAACCGATCTGGCGCTGCTCATGGCCATGGCGAACGTGCTTATCGAGGAAGACCTGTACGACCATGACTTCGTTGAGCAGTACACCTACGGTTTCGACGAGTTCGCCGCGCAGGCCAAAGAGTACACGCCGGCCTGGGCGCAGGAAATAACCGACGTGTCGGCCGAGCGCATCAAGGAGCTGGCCCGTGCTATGGCCGCCGCCGCGCCCGCTGCGTCTATCGAGTCTGGATGGCGCTCGGTTATCGGCTGCTCGTACAAGAACTCGCTCGAAACGGCGCGTGCCATCACGGCGATCAACGCCCTGCTGGGCAGCTGGGGCGCGAAGGGCGGCGCGCTGATCACGTCCTCGCCCAAGGTTGGCGCCCTTGCTGACGCTCGTTTCGCCGAGCCGCCGAAGCCCGAGGCGAAGCGCATCGGCGACAAGGAGTATCCGCTGGTGCTTTCAAGTGCGGGAACGAACGTGGCTGCATTGCAGGCAGCGCTTGACGGACGACTGAAGGGCCTGTTCTTCTACAACTCCAACGCGGCGAAGGGCTACGCGCAGCCGAAGGCGTGGACCGAGGCGCTGAGCAAGACCGATCTTGTGGTGACCATCGACGTGCAGATGTCCGAAACGGCGCTCCAGTCCGATTACGTGCTGCCCGAGGTGACGTATCTCGAGCGTTTGGAGCTGCCCGAATTCGTGGGCGGCAAGAAGCACTTCGTGGGCATGCGCACGGTGGTCTTGGACCGGATTCATCCGGAAACGAAGACGTGCGATGAGATATTCAACGGCTTGGCACAGGCATGCGGCGTAGGGCGATTCTTC
Organism: Paraeggerthella hominis; assembly: GCF_021044775.1. Lineage (NCBI taxonomy): Bacteria > Bacillati > Actinomycetota > Coriobacteriia > Eggerthellales > Eggerthellaceae > Paraeggerthella > Paraeggerthella hominis. Next base: position 207,891 of record NZ_JAJNOQ010000004.1, on the reverse strand, counting down.
CAGTTCACGGCCGAAGACTGGGCTGCTGCGCAGTTGGCTACGGTGGGTGTCGACATCGAGGATTTGAAGCGCGAGGGCGTGATGGAGCTTCCCGCCGCCCCCTTCGAGTACGGTCCTCCGAAGTTCAAGACGGCATCAGGCAAATTCGAGTTCAAGACGGACAAGTTCGCCGAAGCAGGGCTCAACCCGGTGATCGGCTGGATTCCGCGCAAGGTGGCGTTCAAGGAAGGGGAGTTCGCCATCGTCGGCGGCAAGCAGGGCATTCACTCCCACACCATGACGCAGAACATCGAAGCGCTGCATGCCATTTCGCGCGAGTACCACATGGAGCGGCTGTGGATGTCGGCCAAGGACGCTCAGGACATAGGCGTTGAAACCGGCGATACGGTCGAGGTGTCGTCAAGCGAGCACACCGGCCAGGTGGAAGTTCGCGTGACGCAGCGCCTCAAGCCGGGCGTGGTGTTCCTGCCCACGCATTACGGTGGGGATTCCCCTGCTCAAACGCGCGCGTATCAGTACGGCATCAGTCTGACCGATTTCATTCCGCTTGATGCGGAACCGGGCGTGGGCTCGATGATGAGCCAGGAAGTGGCCGTTACGGTGAAGAAGGCGGGGGCGTAACATGACACGGTACGGAATGCTCATCAACACGAAGAAGTGCGTGGGATGCTTGGCGTGCCGCGTGGCGTGCCAGATGAAGAACCATCTGGAGCCGACGGAGTCGTTCATCAAATATCACGAGATCGAAACGGGGGAGTACCCCAACGTGTACAACGAGGTTGTGCCCACCCAGTGCATGCATTGCGAGGATGCGCCGTGCGCGTCTGTTTGCCCGACGCATGCCACCTACATCACTGATTCCGGCGTGGTGCTGGTGGATGCGGAAAAGTGCATCGGCTGCAAGTACTGCATGGCCGCGTGCCCTTACGGCGCGCGCATCGTGCAGGAGTCAACTGGCGTGGTGGAGAAGTGCCGCTTCTGCTGGGACGGCCAGAATCCGGGCAACCCGCCTGCGTGCGTGGGAACCTGCATTTCGGGCGCGCGCATCTTCGGCGACCTGGATGATCCCAACAGCGAGATCAACCAGGCTATCGCGCACTACCATGCGCAGCCGCTCGCTGACAATCTGACCGTTTCGAAAATCTATTACGTGAGGTGATGAAGCCATGGTTTGGGGACCTATGATCGCGTGGTACCTGTTTTTGGCCGGCGCGTCGGCGGGCGCGTTTCTAACGGCCGCGTTCGTCGAGGCCAAGTACCCCGAAAGCGTGAAGATGCGCGTGGCCGGGCGCATCATCGCGCCCATCTTTCTGGGCATCGGCCTGCTTATGCTCATGTTGGACGCTGAAGCCGGGCTGCACAACCCGCTGCGCTTTTTCCTGCTTGTTTCCAATCCCGGGTCGGTTATGACACTGGGCGTGTACTTCATCTGCATCTACATGCCCGTTGTTCTGGCGGCTGCGGTGCTTGAGCTTCTGAAGCGCCGCGTGCCGAAGTGGCTCATGTGGATCGGCGTCGTGTTCGCGTTTGCCGTGGCGGCTTACACGGGCTTCCTGCTGGGCGTGGTGAAGGCGTTCCCGCTGTGGAACAACGCCATTTTGCCCATCCTGTTCGTGGTGTCGGCGCTGTCGGCTGGTTTGGCGGCAACGTCGCTGGTGGGGCTTATCGTGGATCGCGAGCGCTTCGAGCAGATGTGGCTCGTTAAGAAGTCGCATGTGATTCTGTCCGTTGTCGAGATCGTGGTTCTTGCGACGATGCTGGTCATCGTGAGCGCTGGCAGCTACGAAGGCGCCGCGTCGGTGCAGTCGCTGGTGGCTGGCCCGTACGCGCCGGCGTTCTGGGGCGGCATCGTGCTGTTGGGCCTGGTGGCGCCGCTTTTGATCGAGGGCTACCCGGTGTTCATCGCGAAGCGCGTGGAAACGTCCACGACCTCGCTTGCGGTGAGCGTGGTGGGCGAGGCCGGCGTGCTGGTGGGCGGCTTCCTGCTGCGCCTGCTGGTTATCCTGGCAGCGCTTCCGGTTATGTACTTGTAAGCATATTCGTGCATCCGCCGGGTTTCTCGGCGGATGCGAAGGCGGCCCGCGCTTCCCCCTCCTGCGGCGCCGTCGATCTTCCTCCTTGGGGCGCCGCGACTTCCTCCCCTTTCTCTTCGCGGCGCCCCCTCGTATTCTTCGCCGTCGCTCGTCGGCTTTGGCCGCAAGATGCGCGGCTATTCTCGCAGGTCGTTCGGGTCGAAGGACTCAATCAGATCCAAGAGCTCTTGCTTTTTGTGGATGGCCAGCTTGGCGTAGATGCGCTTCGAGTGGGTGCGGATGGTGTTTTCCGACACGATCAGCTCTTCGGCGATGCGCGCGACCGTGTTGCCTCGCGCGATCAGCTCCATGACCTCGGCTTCCCGCGCGCTCAGGCGGTAGTGCTGCTGCAAAAGAGCTGCTTGTTTGGAGATGCGGTCCTGGTAAACGGGCGCGGCGTCGGCGCTTGCTTTAGGGGATTCCGCACGTGCCGCTCGGCGCTTTTTCGGCGGATCGGGCGTTGCGGCGGAGCTGTCTGCCGGTTCGTTGGAGGCGGGCGATGCGTCGACGGGTCGCGTTTTCTCATCGCGCGGACGCAGGGCGACCAGCTCGATGCTTGCCGCCGCTTCGTGCTGTGCACCTTCTCCCGCATGGCGCAGAATGCGCTTGAAACCGCCCTGCCCCACGAAGTACATGAGGCCCAGCAAGTACACGGCCACCAGCGCAATCACGGCGATCGGCGTAATTCCCGTAACCATGATCTGCTCTGCGAAGGTTCCTCCGGCAAAGCCCACGTCATGCAGCACGTACACGATGCCCGCGAAAAAGCCGTAGATGAACACCGGGTTGATGCCGCGGTCGCGCGACGCTTGCGCGCATTGGATCATCATGAGCATGATGGCCACGCTGTATACCGCATACAGAACGGCGGCCAGCCAACGCTGATATTCGACCGGGAAAAACGGCAGCAGCAGAAACGACGTGATAACGAAGGGGAAGAATATGCGGTACGCCCCCACGACGTTCACGCGCAGGTTCTTGAACTGCCACAACACCAGAAGCACCACCGCGGCGGTAAGCGATCCGCCCATGGACAGCACGTTCACCAGCGATCCCACCGAAGGTTCCCCGATGGCCAGCGCCCGCATGATGCCCGTGCAGAATCCCAGCGCGCCCACGCACAGGGCGCTGCGCCAATAGTCTTCGATTACGCGCTTGTATACGCGCGGATGCTCGCGGGGGATGTCCTGGAACATGGATTGCTCGCGGTCGATCTGGCGGCTTTTCAGCGCGATGGTCAGCCCGAACAGCGGCAGGAACACCAGGGGGATGAGAAATGCCGTCACCGCCTGGGGAATAAGGTACAGCGAAAAATACAGCAAGGCTCCCCATGCCGTGCCCAAGATGAGGTCGCGGTTGCCCGAATCCGAGTCTTGGCTTGCGAACACGCGCTGCCACAGCATGTAGAACCCGGCGGAGCCCAGGCCCAGCAGCGCGCCGCCGGCAACCACGAGCGGAAGCTTGTATCCGTCAAGATAGATGGCGGCTATCAGGCAGCACCATCCCAGCAGGTAGGGCATGGTGGCCAGGCGCACGATGAAGGTGCGCGTAGGGCCGGGGAAGAAGTACACGCCCAACGCGCTGGCGAAGTAGCTGAACGAGAACACGAGCGATTGCGCCAGGAAGAACCAGAACACGATCTGCGGCGTTTGGAACTCCATGGGCAGGAAGGGGAACACGCCGCCCCAAACGCCGGCGGCGTTGATGGCGATGAACAAGCCATAGCCGAGCGACGTGACGTTCGGCTTGAGGATATGGGCGATGCTCTTAATGGACACGGTTGCTCCCTGCAAGGTTGAAGAGCGTTTGTGCCTGTGCAGTATACCCGACTTCGATGGTGCGGCAAGCGATTCTCGGGCTCGGCTTGCTGGCGCAGGGGGCGCTCGCGCGCATGGCGAGGGGGTTTGCGACCGCGTGCGGGTATGCGGGCTGCGCCGCGGGCGGCGGTTGCCGCGTGGATGCCGCTCTGCGATGCGGACGCAGCGCGCACGACCCTCGATGCGTTCGATTGAGCGCTGCTCGCGGCGTTGGCGCCACCTGACGAGGGCCCGCGCACTCGCGAAATCGGGTTTCGTGGTAGGTTTTGACGGTTTGAGGTCGTTGTGCCGGGCCTTGGCTTCGTTGTTGTTCGGCTCGGTTTTTGTTTTGCCTGGTCAGAAGGCCGCGCTTCCGCATTGCGTTTTCGATGACGCTCGCGCAGTCGGGTCAGACGACCTCAAACCGTCAAAACCTGCCAGCAAAGCCGGTTTTTCGTGCGCGGCATGGCGATTTCTCGCTGACGGCGGTTTGGTTTGCGGGTTGGCGCTGTCTCTGGCTTGATCGCGGATCGCGTTTCCACGCAGGCGCGCTGTTGGATCGGGCACGCGAGATGTGCCCTGCGGCACGCGGAAGAAGCCTCCTGCGTCGGCGCCGTCGTTGGCGCGCCGTGTTGCGCCGTGCTGGTGCTTGCAGGGCCAGTTGCTTGGTGACGACCGTATGTGACAGTCTCTGACCTGGGTATACTTCAAATTCGCATATTTTATGTGACACGCCGGCAAGCGCCCTCTCCTAGAATGACGACAGCTTTTGAGCAAGGGGGAGGGGCTGAGCGCATCGTTGCCTGGTGCACGGGCTTCCGTCTCTTTCCCGCTCGGAAGGCTACGGTTCGCAGGACGAGGCGAGCCGGTTGGCAAGACGAGGAAGATAGAGGAGAGGGAGGGAACATGCTAGGTTCTAATGACTCCACGCTGTCGCGCCGCACGTTCGTGAAGGGCTCGACGCTCGCCGGTCTGGGCGCTGCCGCGCTTGGCAGCGGCGCGCTGTTCGGCTGCTCGCCTAAGGCGGAGGCGCCGAAGGAAGAGGCCGCCGACGCAAAGGTGACGGGCGCGAACACCGTGGGCGCCGAGGAGACCATCACCTGGGGCCACTGCGCCATCAACTGCCCGGGTCGCTGCAGCTTGAAGTTCCACGTGCAGGACGACGAGGTTGTGTGGGTTGATACCTACACCAGCTCCGATGCCGGTTTCGACGATCCGCAGCCTCGCGCATGCCTGCGCGGCCGCAGCTATCGTCGCTGGATGAACAGCCCGGACCGCCTCAACTACCCCATGAAGCGCGTCGGTAAGCGCGGCGAGGGCAAGTGGGAGCAGATCAGCTGGGAAGAGGCCATCGAGACTTCCATGACGAAGCTCAAGGAAGTTATCGAGAAGTACGGCAACGAGGCCGTGTACGTCCCGTACGCTACCGGCGTGTCCGCAACCACGTCGCGTCCGTTCAACCGCGTGCTGAACTTGGTGGGCGGCTACCTGAATTACTACAACAGCTATTCCACGGCGCAGATCTCCTGCATCACGCCGTACATGTACGGTGCCAAGGGCAACGGTGGCAGCTCCTTCAGCGCTGCGCGCGACTCCGCCCTTATCCTGATCTTCGGCTCCAGCCCCACGGAAACGCGTCAGGGCGGCCTGACCACGCACTACGACTGGGTGAGCCTGCGCGAGAAGACCGGCGCGAAGATCTACATGATCGACCCCCGCATGAACGACTCCATCATGGGCCACTCCGACCAGTGGCTGCCCATCAACCCGGGCACCGACGCCGCGCTCGTTGCCGGCATCGCCCATGAGCTGATCGCCAACGACATGGTGGACCTCGACTTCCTGCACACGTACTGCGTGGGCTACGACGAGGAGACCATGCCCGAAGCGTACCAGGGCAAGAACATGTCCTACCGCGCCTACATCATGGGCGAGGGCTACGACATGGTGGAGAAGACCCCCGAGTGGGCCGCGAAGATCACAGGCATCCCCGCCGATCGCATTCGCAGCTTGGCTCAGGAAATCGGCACCACCAAGCCGCTCTACGTGAACCAGGGCTGGGGGCCGCAGCGCCGCAGCAACGGCGAATGGACGGCCTGGTCCATCATGACCCTGCCGTGCCTCGTCGGCCAGGTGGGCCTGCCGGGCACCAGCAACGGCACGCGTGAAGCGCGCAACGCTCCTTCGCTCGGCTCGCTGCCCAAGGGCGACAACCCGGTAAAGGCTTCCATCCCGTGCTTCCTGTTCACCGACGCTATCGATCACGGTCCGGAGATGACCTCGAAGAACGCAGGCGTCAAGGGCGTCGATCAGCTGTCCACCGGCATCAAGTACATGATCAACTACGCCGGCAACTGCTTGACGAACCAGCATTCGGACATCAACAAGGCGCATGAGGTCTTGGCTGACGAGTCCAAGTGCGAGTTCATCCTGGGCGTCGATACGGTGCTGTGCGATTCGCTCATGTATGCCGACATCATCCTGCCCGACCTGTTCCGCTTCGAGCAGACGTCGCAGATCGCCACCGGCTCCGACACGGGCTACATGATCACGGGCACGGCCTGCACCACGCCGAAGTTCGAGCGCAAGACCGCCTACGAAATAGCCGAGCTCATGGCCGACAAGCTGGGCGTCAAGGACCAGTTCACCGAGGGCAAAACCGAGGACGACTGGATCAAGAGCATCTACGAGACCTCGCGCGAGAAGGACGAGAAGCTTCCCACGTGGGACGAGGCCGTGGAGATGGGCGTGTACACGCGCGACTACGCTCCGGTCATCTCCATGAAGAAGTTCCGTGACGATCCCGTGGCCAACGCGCTCGAGACGCCTTCGGGCAAGATCGAGATCTTCTCCGAGAAGCTGCTGCAGTTCACCGAGGGTTGGGAACTAACCGAGGGCGATACGCTGTCCGGCATGGCGACGCTGCCCCCGATTCCCGTGTACGTTCCCGAATGGTACGGCGTGGAGACGACCACCGACGAGTATCCGCTGGTGCTCAACGGCTTCCACTATCGCGGCCGCATCCACTCCTCGTGGGGCTTCATGCCCGAGCTGAAGGAAGTCAACCCGCAGGAGGCATGGATCAACCCGGCCGACGCGGCTTCCCGCAACATCAAGCAGGGCGATACCGTGCAGGTCAAGAACGAGTTCGGCTCCATCGAGCTGCTGGCGAAGGTCACGCCGCGTACGCTTCCGGGCGTGGTGGCCGTGTCCCAGGGCGCTTGGTACGACGGCGACCGCAAGGGCGGCGTGGACAAGGGCGGCAGCATCAACACGCTGACCACCCAGCGTCCCTCTCCTCTGTCGAAGGGCAACCCCCAGCACACGAACATCTGCCAGGTTGCGAAGGCGTAAGCGGCGAGCTTCAGGAAGGATGATATATCATGTCTCAAATGGCATTCTACTTTGACGGCACGCGCTGCACCGGTTGCAAAACCTGCGAGATGTCGTGCAAGGATTTCAACGATCTGGGCGTGGGCCTGACGTTCCGCAAGGTCTTCGAGGCCACGCTGGGCGAGACCACGCGCGACGCCGACGGCGCGATCACCACGACGTGCGTCAGCTACCCGGTGTCCATGTCGTGCAACCACTGCGACAGCCCGGTCTGCATGGCCAAGTGCCCGCAGGCGGCTATCTCGAAGAATTCCGAAACGGGCTTCGTCGAGGTTGACCGCGAGAAGTGCATCGGCTGCGGCACCTGCGCTCTGACGTGCCCTTACAGCGCTCCGAAGGTCGACGAAGAGGCCAAGAAGTCGGTCAAGTGCCACGGTTGCGCCGATCGCGTTGCCGCCGGCATGAAGCCGGTGTGCGTGGAGGCCTGCCCGGCTCGCGCCCTTGACTTCGGCACGGCTGAGGAGATGGCGAAGCTGGGCGAGCGCGCCAACATCGCGCCTTTGCCCGACGTATCGGAAACCACTCCGAACTTCTTCGTCAAGGCTTCTGCCGACGCGCAGCCGGTGGGCGGCGCCGAGGTGGTCAACCCGCTTGAGGTTGCGTAGGCTCTATCGCCTGAATGCGGACGGTCGACGGGCGTGCGGCTCTCTTGCCGAGGGTTCGTGAATCCGCTCGACGTTCCGTAGGACAAAGGCGGGGTACGCTAAAATAGGCGTGCCCCGCCTTTTCGGTAAGGGGCGTGCGTGCTCGGATGTTGACGAAAGGGGGATCGTTGCATGTCTCAGCGGGCATTCTTTTTTGACGCGTCGCGCTGCACCGGGTGCAAAACCTGCGAGTTTGCCTGCAAGGACGCATACGATCTTGACGTGGGCACGGCGTATCGCAAAGTGTACGAATACACCGGAGGCGAAACGGTTCGCCGGGGCGACGGTTTCGCCACGACGTGCTTCGCGTACAGCGTGTCGGTGTCGTGCTGCCATTGCGAGAACCCGGCATGCGTGCGGGTGTGCCCGACCGAAGCCATGCATAAAGAGGCCGAATCGGGCCTGGTGCTGGTGGACGTGCGTCGCTGCATTGGCTGTGGGTACTGTCACCTGTCGTGTCCGTACAACGCCCCGAAGGTCGATCGCGAAAAGGGGCATTCCGTGAAATGCCACGGTTGCCGGGATCGCATTGACGAGGGGAAGAAGCCGGTGTGCGTTGAGGCTTGCCCGGCGCGCGCTTTGGATTTCGGCCCGTTCGAAGCCATGGAGAAACTTGGGCGTCGCGCGGACATCGCCCCGCTTCCCAAGGCTTCGGCAACGGCTCCGAACCTGTTCGTGCGGCCGTGCTCGGACGCACGGCCATCGGAGTCGAAGGACGGGCGCATCGTGAATCCGCTTGAAGTGCTGTAGCAAGCAAGCCGATAGAAGACAAGCATGAGGGAGAGAGGACTGCTCATGGAGGAACACAAGGATCTGGTGCTCGAAGCCGTTGCCTTTACGGGCGAAACGCTCGCGCCGTTTTTCTTGCAGGACCCGAAAACGGGCGATGCGAAGGAGGCGTTCGCCGCGATGGCTGCGCTCGATGCCGCCGCTGCCGCTGCCGAATGGCCCTTTGCGGATGAGGAAGAGGCGCGTCGCGACCTGGGCTTGATTGCGCAAGGGCTTGCGAATGGCATCGACGATGAGGCTTTGGTCTGGGAGTATCGTCGCCTGTTCATCGGCCCCGCCGTGAAGCCGGCTCCCCCGTGGGGCTCGGTGTACACGGATCGCGAGTGCGTGGTGTTCGGCAAGAGCACGCTTGAGCTGCGCGCCTGGATGCGCGAGCAGGGTATCGAGCGCCTGGTGGACGATAAAACGCCCGAGGATCATATCGGCCTGATGCTTGCGCTTATGGCCTGGATTGCCCGCGAGAAGCCGGAAGCGCTCGACGATTTTATGCGCTTGCACCTGCTTACCTGGTCTTCTCATTTTCTCGGTCAGCTGGCCGAAGCAGCCGAGCAGCCGTTTTACGAGGGCCTTGCCCGCCTGACGAAGGCGTCGCTTGAGGGGATTCAAGACGAGCTGGGGCTCGAGGTTGTCTATCCGCGGTTCTACCGCTAGAGGACGCTTGTGATCACGGGATTCGACACCGCTTTCAGCGAGATCACGCTGGTGCTGTTCACGACGCTTGCGCCATCGGGCGTTGTCGCGTACCTCTGCATGGCCGTACCCGTGCTGGCGCGCGGAACCGATGCGGCCATGCGCCAGCGCCTCAACGTGTTTCTTGCTGCTCCGTTGGTCGTATCCATGGTGGGCTTGGTGGCTTCGGCCACGCATCTGGGAAATCCTGCGAACGCGCTCTACGTGTTTTTAGGCGTCGGGCGCAGTCCGCTTTCCACTGAGGTGTTCTGCGCGGTGCTGTTCTTGGCGCTTGCCGGTTTGTACTGGCTGTATTGCTTTGCCGAGCATCCGCGTCCCTTGTTGCAGCGTCTGTGGCTGATGGCGGCGATGTTCGCTGGCGTTGGATTTGTGATTGCGGTTGCTTTTGCGTACGCGGCCGAAACCATCGCGTCGTGGCACACGGTTTACGTTCCGCTTAACTTGATATTGAATTCCCTGGTCGGAGGCCCTGTTCTTGCGATTGCGGGCCTGTGCGCGGCGGGATATGGGGGCGTGCGCGGTCGTTGGGGCCGAGTTTTGGTTGCCGCAGCCGCAGCCGCTCTTGCGCTCAATGTGGGAGGCTTTGTTTTGCAGGGGGCCGAGCTTCCCCTTATCGGCAACTCGTTTACCACGGCGGCCGACCTGGTTCCGGGGTTCGGGGCGATGGTCGGCGTGTTCGCCGCTGCGGGCGCGCTGGCTGTAGGCTTGGACGCGTTCGCCCTGTGGGGCTGTTCGCGCTTGAGCATGCCCGGCGCGCTTGCCGCGGCGGGGTCTGCCCTGGTTGGCATTTTCGTCATGCGCTTTGCGTTCTACATGATGCACATGACCGTGGGAATGGGCATCTAGGGAAGCTGGTCGTGGCCGTGCGCTTGCTGCTGGTTGGGATCGTGCACGAAGAAGCGGCCCTTCCCCGCTTCCTTTGCCCGCCGTAGCGCCACATCGGCTTTTTCGTAGGCCTGCTCGAAGCTGGTTGCGTGATCGGGAACAAGGGAGACGCCTGCGCACACCGAAAGGCCAATGACCTGGCCGGGTTCGGCTTCCGTTTCCCAGGTTCTTTCGCACAACGCCCGCATGCGCTCGGAAGCCTCTTCCTTTGAAATGCCCTCGCAGTACGCCACGAACTCGTCTCCATCCCAGCGACAGATAAGGGATTCCTTGCAAAGGGCCGTGCGGAGGTGGCGGCTCATGTGCGAGAGCGCGGTGTCTCCGCATAGGTATCCGTAACGGTTGTTGATCGACTTGAAGTTGTCCAGATCGATGATGGCGAAGGCTCCCACGGCTTTTTTCTCAACCGTTTTTTCAATCAGGTTATGGATGCGCGTCATGCCCGTTTGGCGGTTGGGCAGGCCGGTAAGAGCGTCGTGATCAACCTGGCTTTCAAGTTTCAGTTCGCGGCGTTTGCGCTGGTCCACGTCGATTGCGTACAGGTAGACGTACACGTCGCCGGTTTCGTCGAAGCGGATCAGGTGGTAATTGAGCTCGGCCCAAAACGCGGTGTCGTCGATCAGGTCTTCGTCGGCGCTTTCCCCGTCTTCGTAAAACGGCGAGAACTCGAGCTTCGCTTGACGGTATTCCAGCTTGCGCGAGCTTATGCCTTGCGAGAAATCGTCGAGCATGCGGCTTTGGTCCAGGAACGTGCGCACTGCTTCTTTGTCGTGGTTCGTTCGGATGGCGCTTTTCAAAACGTCATCCACGTCGTACATGCTCCAGTCTTCGAAGCGCACGCCAAGTTTTTCGTTCAGGAGCGCTCGGTCCTGCTCGTTCAGGAACGCCTTGCGCGAAAGGTTGATGTACCAATGGTTCATCGCCGGAGCGCCCAGCAGCTCGAATGCGTGGCCAAGCTGCGTTACGGATCCGAGCGAGGCCATGGCGTGCATGCGCTGCTTGGTCACGTCTTCCACCGAAGCGTAGAACAGGCGGCGCTCCTCTTGATGGCTCAGGAAAAACACGCGTGCCTTCATCCACATGAGATCGCCGTTGATGCGGTAGCGGCGGGCTACGCCTTGCGCCCCGGTGACGGGGTGGCGTTCCGCCTCGTCGAAGACGCTCATCACCATGCCCAGGTCATCAGGGTGAATCTGCTTCCAGATGACAGTCTGGCGCTCCTTGAGGGCGGCCGGGTTGCATCCGGTTACATGATAGTAGGCGTTGTTCACTTGCAGCAGCTCGTAGTGGTCGTCGTACACGGCGTACACGGCCATGCCTCCAATGAGGTTGTTCAGCATGGTGCGGCTGATGCCGTTGTCTCGCATGAGGGCCTGCATATCTATGGCGGGCACTGCGGCATCGAGAATGCCGTGGCGATCGATGGCGTCTTCGTCGCTCAAAAGCGCTTCGAGATCCGTTGTGCACATGGGCTTGTGGAAATGGTAGCCCTGGGCGTATTCGCAGCCGATGTCCTGCAGAAAATCGACCTGCTGTTCCGTTTCGGCTCCTTCGGCGACAACGCGAAGGTCAACAAGCCGGGCCATGGATACGATGGCTTCCAAGATGCTTTCGCCCCGACGAGCGTTTTTTTCTTGGGAGAGGAACCCCATGTCGATTTTCAGCACGTCGACGTTGATGTCCTTGAGCATGTTGAGCGAAGAGTACCCGCTGCCGAAGTCGTCCATGAAGATGACGTATCCCAAGTTCCTCAACCGATTGACCATGTCGGTTATCTTTTCGTCTTCAGCGTACGCGCCTTCGGTTATCTCGATTCCCAGAAGCGATCTGTCAATCCCGTAGCGCCTGGTCAGGTCTTCGATGGCCTCCGGCACGTCGATGGTGTGGATGTCTACGCGCGATACGTTCACGCTGACGGGCAGCGGGTCTATGCCGCGGTTGATCCAGTCGCGCAGCTGGCGGCATACGGCTTCCCATACGTACAGGTCGAGCGACGTCACGAACCCGTTTCGTTCGAGCACCGGGACGAATTCGCCGGGCGCGACGATCCCTCGTTCGGGGTGCTTCCACCGCACGAGCGCCTCCAGCCCAACGATGCGCCCCGTGCGGGTGCTGCATTGCGGCTGCCAATAGGGAACGAACTCGCAGTTTTCCAGAGCCCGCTTGACTTCCAGCAGGATTTTCGTTTCGCTTTCCAGCGCTTCGGTCATGAACGGCCGATAGCGCGATACGCGTTTGGTGTACGATCCTTTGGCGTTGTTCATCGCCGTCATGGCGTGGTCGCAGGCGGTGATGACGGGCGTTCGCGGATAATCGATCTCGCAGATGCCCAGGGCGGGTTGGAAGCCGATGGCGTCTTCGGAGTCGAACGGGGGCATTCTCAGCCGCTTCTCAACGCTTTCCTGCGTGACCAGGCCGCGTGGAAGGATCAGGACGAAGTCGTCCCCGCCAAGATGCCCGGCGATTCCGCCCTTGGCGCCCGCGATATCCGATACGTGGTCGGCTATGGCGCGCAGCATGTCGTTGCCGGCTTCGTGTCCATGCCATTCGTTGTACAGCTTGAAGTGCTCGATGTCCACGTAGACGGCTTCGTACACGATACCAGGCGTGCTTTCCAGCAGCTCTTCGGCCTTTCTGTACAGCGTGCCCGCGTTGTACAGGCCGGTTAGCTGATCTCGCTCCCTCAAGGTGACGAGATGGGCATTCTCCAGGCTGTCTTCCCGCAGCTTCACGTTTGCGTCGATGTCGCAGACGAAGCACATGACCACGATTTCGCTGTCGGGGCCTCGCTTTACGGGAACGACGCTTTGCGAGGTCCAGGTCCAGTCGCCTGATTGCAAGCTTTTGCGGAACTCCCCTTGCAGCGTTCCGCCCGCCTTGTCCAGGCGCTCGGGCATTGTTTCGAGGTTCCAGAATTCCAAAAACCGCTGCATGTCGTCGGGGTGCACGAATCCTTCGAACGTTTTTTCCGGCGTGCCGCCGAACGAGCCTTCAGGCGGCAGCGTTTTGAATTTGCCGGGTTCGTTGCAAAGCGTTTTGTACGTTTGCTCGGTGAGGTTGATCTCGAACAGCTCGTCGTAGGAAAGGGGCTCTTTGAGTGCCGTGAACAGGTTTTCTCCTCCGGTGCTAATCGGGCGGCTGGAGAACAAGACGCAGGGGCCGTGCTTGAACCAATCCAGTTCCAGGCAGGTGGTTTCGTACCACTGCTGCAGCCGATCGCTGAACACGGCGGCTTGCGTAACGCGCTCGTTCGCGCCTGGCTGCCAGGGGCAGTCCTTGCACGGTTCCGATTGGCTTCGGAAGCTTTCGTAGCATCGCGCGCCGATGCGCCCGTTGGGAAACACCCTTCGGGCTGCTTGGTCGAGGTGCACGATACGGTATTCGTGGTCTATGACGTATACATGTCCGGTCGACGCGTTGTTGTGGAGGCGAGTGCGCGGCATGTGGTCTCCCTTTGATTCTGCTGGTTGCTCCATTGTAGAGCCTTTGCGTAATGGTCAAGGCCAGCAGCGACAAAAAACGGGCATTCTCAAGGGAGAGATCCGAATAAGCGGGAAGCGGTCGGCGTCGTTCGCTTCCTTTCGGGGCTCGTTCGTTGAAGATGCCGGCCCCTGGCTTTCCAACGCGGAGGGAGAAAGGGGGAAACGCAAGACCAGGGGCCGGCTGTTGATCTGTCGCGTTGATTCGGAAGGGAGGGAGGAGAGCCTTGTCAACGCGACGATAGATCGGCGGAAACGGGGCGTTGGGGGAGGGAGGGGCCCCGCTTCCGCCGATCTTCCCGGTGCTTGCAGCTTGATGCCGGGAAGATCGGGCGTCCGGCGCCCGAAGGCGCCGGGATGAAGCGCTAGTACAGCAGGAACACCGAGTATCCCAACTGGTAGATCAAAACCCTGAACAGGAGCGACGTTGCCACGGCTACGATGGCTGCCACGATCATGAGCGTCTTGGACGCGCCGACCTTCTTCTTGGCAACGAGGGCGCACGCAAGGGCAAGCACGGCGCATACGAGGGCCAGCCAGAACATCATCGCTCCGTCGCCGGTGGTCATGACCGCCAGCAGGCTGTCCACATGCACCGGCGCGGTGGTCATCTGCGTCGGGTCGGCGTAGTGGCCGTAGGAGGCGATGGTCGCCGTGGCGCAGGCGGCCACGTAGATCAGGTCGCCCACCAGCTGGGCGATGGCGCCGAAGAACGTCAGCTGGATGGCCGTTTTCTCGACGGCTTCGTCCTTTTTCAGAACGGAGATGAACCACAGGGCCACCGGGCCGAGCAGGCAGGCGTTGCCCAGGTAGAAGGCGATGAGCGCCATGCCCCATGCGGGACGAGCCGGCATCAGGTAGGAGTGGGCGGTTGCGAACACCATGCCGACGGCCACGACCAGCGTGACGATGGCCAGCCACTTGGGCAGAGCCTTGTCACCGCGCAGCATCGCGAACCAGATCACGATCACGATGCCCAGCGCCACGCACCCGATAAGCTCCTGGGTGATGCCGGACGTGATGTGGCCGAAGCCGTTGAAGATGCGCTCCCAATGCTCCAGGTGTAGGAAGGCGCCGATGCCGCCGATCACCAGGGATGCGAACGACGTGACGAGCGCCGGCATCTGCAGGTTGCGACCCTGGCCCTTGATGGCCAGGATGGACATGCTGGCCAGAAGGCCGCACGTCAGGCAAACGAACAGCGTGAAGATAACCAAAGGCCACTGAGTTTCCATTACTCATCACCTCCTTCCCAATGATGGTCGCGCAAGATGAACGAGAACGCCGGGTCGTTGCCCACGTTGGGCAGGTGGTAGATATCGGACTCCTCGAACGGCTCCAGGAATTCGGTCATCTTGCGCTGCTTGTCGGCCGAGTCGAACGATCCCATGTAGGAATCCAGGCCCTCTTCCGTGTCGCCCACCCAGCGAGCGTTGCCGCCGCACTGGCTGACGCACTGGGGCAGCTCGCCCTGCAGAAGCTTCTGCTCGCACAGCGTGCACTTCTCGACGACCTTTTCCTCTTCGTTGAGGTAGCGAACGCCGTACGGGCAGGCCATGACGCAGAACTGGCAGCCGATGCACTTTTCCTTATCGATCTGGATGGAGCCGTCCTCGGCCACATGCGAGGCTTCGGTCGGGCACACCTTCACGCACTCGGGGTTCTGGCAGTGCTGGCAGCCGATGGGCAGGAAGTACATGTACACATCGGGGAACTGGCCCGATCCGCCCGGGATGGGGTTCGGCCCCACGCGGACGACTTTGTTCCAGTAGTTGCCGATGGGCACGTTGTTCACGGCCTTGCATGCAACCGAGCAGGCCAGGCAGCCCACGCAACGGTTGAGGTCGGTGATGATAGCCTTCGTCATGTCTTACTCCCTCCCTTCGTAGACGGGCAGCCATTCCTTCAGACGGGGGTCGTCGGAGGTATGGATGATGGGCGTGCCGTTGCTGTCGCACGGCACCGGGTTGTTGAACGGCGAGTTCTCAGGCGTTGCCTTGTAGATCTTCACCTGGTAGGCGCGCAGGTTGGACGTACCGGAGTGCGGGTCCTGGGCGTCGTGGTCGATCAGCTGGTTGACCTGCGAGAACTGGAATCCGTGGCCAGCGTCTTGCACCTCGGGGTACCACCAGGTGTGCTCGAGGTTGATAACGTCCTCGTCCACACCGTAGTACAGGTCGGCCACTTCGCGTATCTTGCCCCACTCGGTTTCGATCCACACCCAGTCGCCCTGCTCGATGCCGTATTCCGCAGCCGTCTTGGGATTGATCTCCACGCGGGGGACCGGCCACAGCTCGCGGCACCAGGGAAGCTGGCGATGCTCGGAGTGGAAGTACACCGGAATGCGGCGACCGGTGGTAGCGGTCAGCGGGTACTCCTTGATGCGGTCGCCGTCCTTCGGGCCATGGGGCGGCTCGACCCAGCTGGGCAGCCACCAGTCCTTGCGATCGGGATGGTGGGATTCCATGACGGTGGACCAGATCTCCTGCTTCATCGTGGGGGTGAACCAGCCGGGCTTCCAGTCGCCGATGCCCTTGCCGGCCGTGTAGTCCAGGCGGGCCCACACGCGGTCGCGTGCGCGCATCGCGCCGGTCTGGTAGCGGCGGTACGTGCCCCAGTTGCGCGGCTCGATGTCCTTGGCCTGCCACCAGCCGTGCTCCTGGAAGGCCGCCACGTACTCGTCCCATGTCTTGTACTTGGGCTTGACTTCCGCCATCGGAACGCCGTGGCGCTCGTAGGTGGGAACGCCGTTTTCAACATGCCACGTGGTGTAGGTCAGCTCGTCGTCGGTCAGGAGCTTGATGGAGTCGTCGAGCTGCCACTGGATGTCGGGCCACTCGTTGCCCGGCTCGTCGGTCCACTTCCACTTCATGCGGCGCGCCAGATCCATGACGATCTCGGGGTCGTACTTGGCTTCCGCGGGCGGCTGCACGCACTTGACGGTAGCGCCCATGGCGCCGGCGGAACCCTGGCTTGCGCGGGGCGAGTTGAGCTCGATCCAGTGCGCAACCGGCAAGATGATGTCGGCGGTGTCGTTTTGCGGCGTATGCCACAGGTTGAGGTCCACGAAGAAGTCCAAGGACAGCAGAGCTTCCCAAGCGGTGGTGCTGTTGGATTGGCTCATGAAGTTGCCGGACTCGTTCCACAGTGCGCGCACCGGGTACGGATCGCCCGTGAGCACGGCGGTCCACAGCGAGTGGCTGTCGCACCAGTACTGCCACCAGCTGATCAGCGGGAACTTCTCGATGCCGATCTGCTTCTGGTTGACTTCCGCCGGCGGGGTGGATGCGCCCGGAGCCCAGGCGCTGAAGCCCTGCAGGTCGCCGTCGATGGGGACGATTGTCGGGCCGCGGTTGCCGCCCGGGGTGTCCATGTTGCCGGTGATGCCCACCAGGTTGTCGAAGGCGCGGCAGTTCTGGATGGCGTTGCAACCGTGCTCTACGGCCAGCATGTACTGGATGCCGCCGTTGCCGTAGCCGGTGGACGGGTCGAGGCGCGTGCCGTACGCCGTAGCGGCGGCTTCGATCTCGGAAGCGGAGATGCCGGTGATTTCCGCGGCAACCTCGGGCTTGAACTCGGCGGCGCGAGCCTTGTAGTGCTCCCAAACCGGCTTGACCTTGTGCTTCTTGCCGTCTTTGAGCTCGATTTCGAACTCGCCCTCAAGAGCGGGGTCGATGGCGGGATCGAACGGCATGGGGTCGGGCAGCCAGCCCTGGGTCTGGCCGGGCAGCAGGTTGTCCTGCGCGGCCTCGCGGCCCTGGCGCGCCTTCTCGGAGTCGTAGTTCTCGCCTTCCCAGAAGCCGCCCGTCTCGTCGATGACGCCTTCCTGGTCGGCGTTGAACCAGGTGAAGGGGCCGTACTCGTGCTTGACGCCCTCGGCGGCAAGCTTCTCCCAGTTGTTGTCGTACACGAGGAACTTGTAGGGGCTGCCGCCCTCTTTGACGTCGCTTTCCTTGAGCAGGTGCGTCTTCACGTCCCAGTACGAACCGTCGGTGCGGACGGTGGGGAAGCCGGACGGCTCGATGTCCTCGCATACGAGGAACGGCGCGTTCGTCCACTTCTTGACGTACAGATCGTCGTAGAGCTTCTTCTCGATGATGACGTTGGTCCAGGCCAGCGCCAGTGCGCCGTCGGTGCCGGGACGCAGGTGCTGCCAATAGTCGGCTTCCTTGCCCATGTTGGCCATGCGGGGGTCGCAGCTGATGTGGATATCGGCGCGCGACGCGACGTCGACCGTGGTGCGGCAGGAGTCGTCGTAGTTGGACAGCTCCGAAGCGCCGCCCCACTGTACGTATACCTTCGGGCGGGTGATGGTTTCCATCCAGGACATGGCGAACTGCGACACCATGGTGGTGGCGAAGTGGCGCGGGCCCTTGCAGATCTGCCACGCCTCGATGTTGTTCGGCGTTTCCAGCATGTTCTTCAGAATGGACTCCGAGTGCATGCACCAGATGCGCGAGGTGCCTACCTGGCAGGCGATCGACTCTCCGCCGTACTTGCCCTTGATTTCCATGAAGTTGCTGATGATGGTTTCCATCGCCTCGTCCCATGTGATGCGCTGCCAGCCGGGCTCTTCGCCCTTGGGGTTGGTGCGCTTCATGGGGTAGTGCAGACGGTCGGGGTGGTACGCGGCCTGGATGGACGACTGCGATTTCGTGCAGCAGTTGCCCATCGACTGATACGCGCCCTCGTCGCCCTCGATGCGGATGGCGCGGCCGTTCTGGACGATGACCTTAACGCCGCATTCCATCTTGCCGCAGCCGCGGCAGCACGTCTTCACGGCGACGGTGTCGTTGCCGGAAACTTCTCTGTACGTCTGGTCTGCCAACGCCGTACGCGTCGACGCGCCGAACGCGGCGACGGTTGCGCCCGTGATGGCTGCGGTCTTGACGAACGTGCGTCGAGACATGGTCAGTGTATCCATACTCCTCCTCCTTCTCCTTGCTTCTCGTCTTCTCCTCGTCTGCGGATGAGAGGGAAGGGGGCTGCCGTGGACCGTGGCCCGACGGTGCAGAGTCCCTCGTTTCCGCGGTCATGACCTTACGGATGCGAGGGGGTTGCGAGCATCGCTTAAAGCTTGCGAGGGCGGGACCAGCGCATCATAAATTCTTATGATTTTGCAATCATGAAAAAGAACAGGTGCATTTGACCTGGTATTTTACTGCTTGGTCTTTAAAATATCTCGAAACTAGGATAAATGCGCCCACGAACGCGCTCGCCGCTTTTTCGTATAATCGAACGCGCCGGCAGAGGGGCTGGCGCAAGAGGCGTTTCTCATTGGCTCGAGGGGTGGGGGGAGCATGGAACAGCTTCGTACTGCATGGGATTCCACGTTGGGAAAGCATCTTTCCCTGAAACGCGTAGCGGGCCTGGCCTTGCTGTGGCTTTGGATGATCATGATGTTCTACAGCATTGTGCCGTACGGGTTTTCGTCGGACGTGCGTGGTTCCTTGTACGCGAGTTTGCTTGTATCGCTGGTGACCATGGTGGTCACCATGCTGTTCGTGGTCGTGATCGTGCGGCGCGAGCGGATATGTCAGAACCGGTCCGTTGTGGCGGGGTCGGCCGTGATGATGTGCTTGGGCAGCGCGCTCACGCCGTTCTCCGATCCGAACACGCCGACGGGCATGCTTGTTCTGGGCATCAGCGCCATCATGACCGGCACGGGGTCCGCCGTTTTGTTCCTGTGCTGGATTGAGCATCTGTCCAGCTTGGGCGGACGTCTTGCCCTGGTAGAACTTGCCATGTCGCTGTGCATGGCGTTCATTGCGGGCTTCATTCTTATTACCACTCCGCCGCTTCCCGCCATCGTGGCCGTGGCGGCGGTTCCCATTGGATCGGCGTGGCTGCTTCGATCGTGTTCGCAAAGCGACGTCCAGCTTGTTAAGGAAACCGAAGAGCCTTTGTCTCGGAATACGATTGCGCTGTTCGTGAAGTCGCTTGCGGGGGCGGCCCTTATCGGTGCGCTGGCGGGTTTTTTCGACGTGGTCTCGGGGTGCAAAACCTATGAAGTGCAGGATATTTTCGGAGCGTACCTGTTTCTTGCCGGGTTCATCGGCGCACTGGCGGTGTGCCTGATCGCGGTGTTTCTGCACCGCGACAGCATCTTTTTCTCGTACCGGCTTTCCATGCTCATGCTGTGCCTGGGCTGCTTGTCCACGCCGTTTCTGGCGGACAACAACACGTATTCGAGCGCGCTCATATTCGGCGGATACCATTGCTACGTCATGGTGCTGTGCGTGGTATGCATCGACGTGGCAACCAGTTTCAAGATTGGGGCCGCACGAGCGATCGGGCTGGGATTCGTTGCCCTGTACGGCGGCGAAACCATGGGATCCTTGCTCGCTCATTCCCTGGAGGCTACCGGCATCCCCCTGTTCGATCTTACCGTGGTGACGTTGGTGGCCGTGTCGATCCTGTTCATTGCGCATCTGTTCCTGTTCACGGAAACCGACCTGATCAAAATAGGCATTGGCGAGGTCAGCATGGTCGCGCCTGTTTCGGAGGACGCCGAGGAAAGCCGGGAAAGCCAGGTTGATCCTTGCGACGTTATCGCCGATCGCTTCGGGCTTTCGCCGCGCGAAACCGACGTCTTGCCGCTTTTGCTGGAAGGGCGAACCATATCGCGCATTCAGGAGACGCTGTTCATATCGGCGGGAACGGTCAGCACGCACATCAGGCACATCTATCAGAAGACCGGCGTGAACAACCGCCAAGAGCTGATCGATTTGGCGCACGGCTCGCTTGAGGACGGGGCGGTTTAGCGCGCGATGGAAACGACTTACCTTCACGAATACGTATGCGTTGCGCGGCTGGGCAGTTTCACGGCTGCTGCGGGCGAGCTGCACCTTACCCAGTCGACGTTGAGCAAGCACATCGCCGTGCTCGAGCGCGAGTATGGGGTTGATTTGTTCGTGCGCGAACGCAGCGGCGTACGGTTGACCGAGGCGGGAAGGGTTCTGTACGCCCAGGCCGTGAAGCTAGAACGCGTGCTTGCGCAAACCCGAGCGCTTTTGCAGGCCGTGCCTTCGGGAGTCGTTTCCAATATGGGCGTGGTTTGGGACGTTCGACGCAACACCGAGCTGCGTTGCAAGTGCCGTCGAGCGGCCGAGAAGTTCGGCTTGACCGATCGGGAAGCGGGGGCGCTCGTTCTTTACCTGGAGGAACGCGGGTTCGACGGCATCCAGGAGGAGCTGGGCATCGGGCGCGACGACGTGGCCGAGGTTCTGGGCGGCGCGTACCGGAAGCTCGGCGCGGAGGGCAAGCAGGAAGCCCTTGATCTTATCCATTCCATTTCGGAATGATCGTAGACCCGACCGAAGCGGTTGGGCATACTGGGACGGTAGCTGAGCACTTGATACGAAGCTGGGGGGCTTCAAGGCAGAGGGCTTCATCTTTGGAACTGCAAGAAGATGGAGGCCTGACAATGAGTGCTGATACTGTTGCATCAGTCGAAGACGTGATGCGATTTCTTTTGGATTTGGACGACGGCGCCTGCGCGCGCATCGAGCGTCCTTCATCCGTCGATCTTACCGATGCGCTTTTGGCGAAAGCGAACCAGCGGGCTGCCGCCGGCGCGCGCGTGCTCGTCGTGTGCGCAGATACCGTGGCCGAGCGCCGCTACCTTGATCGCTTGCCCGCGTACCCGGCTTTGGACGCCGCCGCCGTTTCCACGATGGAACGCGTTGCGCTTCGCGTGGCGGCGTTAGACGGGGTGCGCGCGGCAACGAATCGCGATCCGCGCATTTTGGACGCCAACGAACTTGACGTGCTCATGGAGGACATGAAGGTGAGCGGCCTCAAGCCTCGTCGCCTGCGCGAAATGCTCAAGTTCTTCTACAAAGGCTTGAGCGAGTACGCCAACGAGCAGGACGATTGGCTGATCAACTACGAAGAGCAGCATTTGTTCGCCATGCTGTCTGAGAACATGGAAGTGCGTCGCGCCATGTTGCCGTTCGAGGCGTCGGCCTTGGCGTACCGCGGCATGGTGGAGGCGGGCGTCGAGCGCGAAAGCCTGATGGTGCTCGTGGACGACTACGGCACGCTGAGCAAAGCGTCCCAGCGGCTGATCGAGCACCTTGCCACCGATGGGATGGTGGTTGCCGGAACGACCGCGCCCGTATGCAACGCCGACGAAGCGTATCCGCATGGGGAGGGGTTCCGAACGTTCGCCGAACGCCGCGATGCCGTATGCGTGCGCGTGGGCGAAGCCGCCCAGCCGGTGCGCACGTGCGCGGTGCTGGACAGTCCGGTGGACGAATTCGCGTTCGTGGCCGATGCCGTTGCGCAGCGTTTGGAAGAGGGCATGGACCCGAGCGACGTGCTGGTGGCCGTTCCCAACAAAACGTGGGCGTCCCAGATTGCATCGGCGCTCGAGCGGCGCGGCGTGGCCGTCTGCGTGGACGCAGGACCTGCGAAGATCAAAGGGGACCCTCGCACGCCGGGCGCGTTTTCTCACATGAAGCTTGCCGCCTTCCTGCGCTTGCACGCCAATCCGAACGACCTGCCGGCATTGCGGTCATGGCTGGGATTCGGCGACTGGCTGCTTCGTTCCGATGCGTTTTTGGAGCTTATGGCGTATGCGCGTAACCACGATATGACGGTGCCGCAGGCTATTGCGGATTTGCGTCGCGTGCCCGATGCCGAGCGCGCTTCCGAGGTGTTCGGGAAGCTGGATGCTCCGTTGGACGAGCTTGCCGCCCTGCAGGATGCTTGTCGATCCGGTTTGACGCGTGACCAGGCTATCGCGCTGTTCGAAAGCGCTGGCATGTTGCTTACGCCTGCGCAGCAGGCGCTGTTGGGCGACGACCCCAACCATGCTGACATTGACGGACTTGCCGCGAGCGCGTTCGGCGGCCCGGTGAGATCGGGCGACGGGGCCGGCGTGGTGGTTGCGCCGTACCGACGCTGCCATGGGCGCTTCTCGCGCGCGACGTTCGTGACCGGCTTGGTGGGCGGGTTCCTTCCGGCGCTTGACGCGGTGGACGACAAATTCACCATCGACCATCGCCGTGCTGCCCTGGAGCGCGAGCGCGCGCTGTTCGAGGACGTTGCCGCTACGGCTCAGGACCAGACTGTATGCACATGGTTCAAGCGCGACCTCTTGGAGAACACCGCGTCGCTGAACATGCAAACCGGGCGCGTGTTCGTGAAGGACGACGTGCGCTACGCGACGCTGGTTCCCTCCGAGTTCGTTTCCGGCCTGGCATCTTAGCAGGACGACTTCTTCGCACCATTCAATTGAAAGGAACATGATATGAGCGATATGGACGTGTTCGTCATCGACGACGATTTCGATCCCCTAGCCGATCTCGAGCTGGTGGAGGAGGGCGAGGGCCAGGAAACCGACTACATGCCCCCCATCCCCGATGCCGACAAAAGCGTGATGCCCGAGGTGGTTCCCTTGACGCCCCAGGAGCGCATCGAGAAGCTGCTGGCGGGCATTCCGGGGCAGCAGTTCCGCCTGCTGCGCGCGGTGGAGCTGTGCGCCGAGCCGAAGACGCTCGACGAGGTGGTGGAAGTGCTCGACGTCGAGCATCCGCAGCGCGCGAGCGTGTACGACGCCGCGCAGGTGGTGCGGCTGCTGGAGCGCGACGGCGCGCTGGAGCGGCTTGGGGACGAGGCGTCGACCGATGAGCCGCCGGTTGAGCAGGATCCGGAGGCGGACTACCTGGTGGTGACGCCTGCTCCCTTGGCTCGCTTCGTTGCGACGGAGGCGGGGCTGCAGGCGGTTGCCGACCATGTGGGAGAGCGCGTGGTTGTGGACATGTTGAACGAGGAGCCGCAGTACCTGCCGCTGTACCGCACCATTCTTGAGATGTGTTCGGTCGAGGGCGGTGGTAGCACCAAGGAGCTGAACGCGGTCGTCGACGTGAACCCGCTGTGCGAGGAGCCGCGCCGTTTCTGCACGTACTTTTTGGGCAAGCTCGAAACCGCTGGCGCTTTGGTCTGGCGCGATGCCTGGGTGGTTACCGACTTGGGCGCGCGCGTGTTCGCATCCGATATCTTCGCAAACTAGAACGGGGGAGCATCATGTCTCAGGATCAGGAAATCAGTTTCGTCGACGTTCTGCGCGGCCGCATGGCAACGTACCAGTTTCTCTCGCGTTTGTTTCGCGTTGAGGTCGACCAGGAGCTCTACGATACGCTGCTGGCGATGCGCTTTCCGGCAAATACCGGAAACGACCTGGTAGACGAGGGGTACCGTCTGATATGCGGATACTTGAGCCGCGCCGACGGCCCGGTTCTCACCGAGCTGGCCGTCGACTACGTGCATGCGTTCATCGGGTCGGGCAACGACGGGTTCTCCGCTGCGTATCCGTTCGAGTCGGTGTACACCAGCCCGAAGCGCCTCATGATGCAGGATGCGCGCGACGAGGTGCTGGTGCTGTACCATGCCGCCGGCCTGGACAAGCAGGAAAGCTGGAAAGAGGGCGAGGACCACATTGCGCTGGAGCTGGAATTCGAGCAGATTCTTATAGAGCGCGCCGTTGCGGCATGCGAGGCCGACGACGAGGACGCGTGCTTCAAGCTGCTTTTGTCGCAGCGCAACTTCCTGGAAGATCACCTGCTGGCGTGGTACCCCATGATGGCGAAGGACATGGAGAAATTCCCCAAGACCGACTTCTATCGCGGGTTGGGCAAGCTGACGCTGGGCTTCTTGCAGAACGACCTGGAGTTCCTTGACGCTGTTCTGGCCGAGAGGGAGGAAGCGGTCGCTGCTGTCGAGGGCGAGGTTGCGTAATGGCCGCTCATGACGAAGAGGTTGAATCCGGCGCCGGTCCTGCAGTGTCGCGCCGCACGTTCGCTTTGGGAGCGGTGGGGGCATGCGCTGTCATCGGCTTGGGCGGAGTGAAGTACCTTCCCAGCAAGACGCTGCTGCGCCCTCCGGGGGGCCAGGACGAGGAGCAGCTTGTTCGAGGCTGCTTGCATTGCGAGCGGTGCCGCGAGATATGCCCGAAGCATGCCATAGCCCCTGCTCATCTGGAGGACGGCATCTTGAACGCCCGTACGCCGCGCATGGATTTCAAAGCGGGTTGGTGCGACTTCTGCGAAAACGAGCCGGGCGGTCCGAAGTGCGTGGCCGTGTGCCCCACCCATGCGCTTTCGAGCCCCGACCCGTCGAAGGCCATCATCGGCAAAGCGGTGCTCGTGCGCGATTGGTGCTTGGCACAGCGCGGAATGGGGTGCCACGAATGCGTGGACGTGTGCCAGTACGAGGCGATCGAGCTGGGCTACGACGGCGTTCCCGTGGTGGATATGGACGCCTGCAACGGATGCGGCGCGTGCGAGCTGGCGTGCATTTCGTTGAGCGCGGGCTCCATCGGCGTGGGCGCGACCGATCGCGCCATCGTCATCAAGCCGGTCGATGAAGTGGAGGCGTAGGGCTATGAAGAAGTTCAACACGTACCGGCTTCGCTTCCTGATCATGTTGGCCGTGGTCGCCGTTGTTGCCGTGGGGTATTTCACGGCGGGCAGCATCGGCAACCTGTGCGGCATCGGGTTCGAGTCCATTACGCTTTTGTGCCCGCTGGGCGCGCTTTTGGCTATGATCGCGGAGCGGACGGCCATCCCGATGGCCGTTGTGAGCGTGGCGGCCGTGCTTGTGGTCTGCGTTGTTCTGGGAAAGGTGTTCTGCTCGTGGGTGTGCCCGGTCCACTTCATGTCCGGCTTGCGCCGAAAGAAGGGCAAGAAGGCTTCCGGCAGGCGCGCGGCCGAAGGTGCGGCCCACCTGGACGCAGAGGCGTCGGATGCCGGAGAGGCGAGGGCCTCTGCCGAGCCCGCCCCCTTGACGGCGTCCGAGCGCAAGGCTTTGGGCGGATGCGCAACCTGCGCGTCTCCGTGCGGCAAGAGCAAGGGCATCAAGATCGATAGCCGTCACGGCATTCTGGCGGCCGCGCTGGGGTCGACGCTGATCTTCGGGTTCCCCGTGTTCTGCCTGATCTGCCCCATCGGCCTGACGTTTGCGACGGTGCTGCTGGTCATGCGCCTGTTCGCGTTTGGCGACGTCACGTGGACGGTGCTCGCGTTTCCCGCCATCATCCTCATCGAGATACTGCTGCTGCCGAAATGGTGCCAGCGCTTCTGCCCCCTAGGAGCGCTGCTTTCCCTGTTCAGCGGGTTGAATCGAACGTTTCGGCCCCAGGTGAACGCGGAAACGTGTCTGCGCGAGTCGCAGGGGAAGGCGTGCAACCTGTGCAAGAAAGCATGCCCCGAGGGCATTAACCTGCACGACGTTGCGGCGGGGGAGACGACGCTCAACGATTGCAGCAAGTGTCGGGCGTGCGCCGACGTTTGCCCCGAGCATGCCATCACGTTTCCCCTATTTTCGAAGAAGGCGGCGAAGGCGTCGATGATCGCTGGGGAAGCCGAGCCTGTTCAGGCGGATGGGCCTGCTGACAAGGCGGCCTCGTCCGAGGCGGAAGGGAGGTAGCGCCATGTCCTTGATCGACGGTTTGCTGGCGATGCTGGGCGCTATCGAAAGCGATGCGCTGGCCGTGCACGAAGAGCGGTGCATTT
The DNA here is from genome assembly GCF_021044775.1 of Paraeggerthella hominis. Taxonomy (NCBI): domain Bacteria; kingdom Bacillati; phylum Actinomycetota; class Coriobacteriia; order Eggerthellales; family Eggerthellaceae; genus Paraeggerthella; species Paraeggerthella hominis. The sequence goes on along the minus strand of NZ_JAJNOQ010000004.1, from coordinate 181,625 downwards.
CGGTGCGCAACAGAAACGCGTCGTGCCTGCGGTGCGTGGAGGCTTGCACGTCGGGCGCGATAGCGTATCGCGACAACCAACTGAAGGTGGAACCCGATCGGTGCATAGGCTGCGGGACGTGCGCTACTGCGTGCCCGACCTGCGCCATCGAGATTCGCAACCCCACCGATGACGAATTGACCTCCTTGATCAAAGGGTCGATCGTGGCTACGAAGGGGCATCCGGTCATCGCGTGCGAAACCGCGCTGGCCGCTTTCGAGGCTCAAGTTGCGGCGGCTGCGCAGAAGACGCGCAAGCCGTTCGGCGCGCGCGGTCACGAAGAGCCGGCGTACGACGCGGCGTGCGTGGTGGCGTTGCCGTGCTTGGGCCGCGTGGATGAGTCGGCGCTGGTGGGGATAGCTGCTTACAAGGCGCTCGACGCCACGCTCGTGTGCGGTGATTGCGCGTCGTGCGCGCATGCGCCCGGCGGCGCGCTGGTTCGCCAGGTGGTTGATAGCGCGTGCAACATGCTGGAGGCGTTTGGGTCGAACATGCCTGTTGACCTGGTTGATCAGGTGCCGGAGCGCGTGTGCTGCGTCCAGGGGGGCGTGTCTCGCGATACGGGAGGCGTGTCGCGGCGCGATTTCCTGCGCACGGCGAAGGACGGGTCGGCACGAGCGGCGGGCGCAGCCGTGCAGCAGGAGGTTGCTGCGGTTTTGGGGGAGGATGCGAAACCGGTGCCCGTTGCCTACCGAAAGGTGAACAAGGACGGCACGCTGTCTCATTTCGTTCCCACAAGGCGCTTGCGCCTGTACAACTACCTGAAGCACATCGGCGAACCGGTGGCCGACCAGGTGGAGACGCGCGTGATCGGGGCCGTTTCGATCGACGAGGAGGCGTGCAGCGCATGCCGCATGTGCGCCGTGTTCTGCCCGACCGGGGCCATCGTGAAGATGGACGAAGGCGACGCGTTCGGCATCATCCATCGTCCGAGCGCCTGCATGCAGTGCCGCCTGTGCGAGCGTATCTGCCCCGAGCAGGCCATCAAGGTGAGCGGCCTTGTTCCCATCAGGCAGTTCATGGGCAAAGAGGCCGTGTGCTACGCGATGAAGCGTCCTTCGTGGACGCCGAACCGACCCGCGTCGATGTACGATAAGGTGCACTTCATGATCGGCGAGGATTTGGAGATGTGCATGTTCTAAGAGGTTCCGGCGGTCTGGCGGCCGTCGGAACTGCTCGACGCTGCGGGACGTTGGGATACCCAATCTTGTCCCTTTTTCGCTTACCCTCACGTGCAAAAGCACGCTCGGCCGCGAAACGGCGCAACCTTGGGCGTCCCAACGGCCCTCGCTGACTTACTGGGCCAACCTGTTTTGCTGGTCCGATGGCTGATGGAACCCCCTCGCTGACTTGCTGCGCCTACCTGGTTCTGGTGTCTGCTCGTGGGAGCCGGGTTGTCGCTGTGGGGTGGGTGATTCGACACGTTTTCTGGAAGAGATTGAGGATTCGACATGATCAAGTACACGCTGCCTGATTTCACGGTGGGGCTGGGGCTTAACCTGTTCTTCATCAGGTTGCTTGAGCAGCGCCCCGATTGGTTCCAGGACGGCGTTGCCATCGACAGCGTGTACGGATGCTTTCCCAACTGCATCATGAACGGCGGTCGCGCTTACGTGCGCGAACGTGCGTCGAAGGCACAGATGGACGAGGCGTTCTCTCTGTTGGAGGAGCGCGGCGTGAAGCCGCGGATCACGTTCACAAACATGCTTGCCGGCAGCGAGCACTTGGGCGATGCGTACTTCAACGAGATTCTTGAGGTCGGCGCGCGGCATGGAGCCGAGGCTATCGTGTACGCGGATGTCGTGGGCGATTACATTCGCGCGAACTTCGGAATGAAGCTGGTGCTGTCCACCACGCGCGCGATCGAGGATGCGAGTGCGGTGAACCGCATGCTCGATCGTTACGACTACGTGGTGCTCAACTACAATCGCCACAAAGACGCGGCTTTTCTTGCGGCTATCGAGGATGCCGCCCGGGTGGAGGTGATGGTCAACGAGTTTTGCCAGCGCAACTGCCCGCATCGTCAGGAGCATTATCTGCACAACAGCCAGGATCAGATGACGGAATCCATGCGGCCCTTCGCGTGCATCGCGCAGCGCGCTGATTTCTTCGACCATAGGCCCGGCCATCCGGTTATGTTCACCAACGACGAGGCGCGTGCGCTGCACGATGCGCACGGCATCGAGTACTTCAAAATTGTCGGGCGCGGCGTGCCGTTCGCCACGGTGTTGGAGGCCTACGCGTACTACCTGGTGCGCCCCGCGTATCGTGAAGACGTCAAGCGCCTGGTCATGCGCGCTGCGGGGTAAGGGCGGAGGCGCTACCGCGCTTGAGCTCGCAGGTTTTACGCCGCTTGTCAAAACGAGCGAGTTTTGCGGCGATTTTCCACCCCTGAGCGAGCCGTCTCTCAAATGCGTTTTACATCTCCCCAGGTCACGCAGCCGCCAGTAGCTTTTATCCTTGTTCGAGGACCAGCAAAACTCGTTTGTTTTGACAGGATGAGCGGAGCCGGTGCCGCGACGAAAGGTGCCGGTAGCGTCGGGAAAAACTGGGCGCAAATCGGTACCTATGACAATTTTTACCAGCATTTTCGCCATGCGAAGGCTCTTCTTCTCATCGGGCGCCCCCTATCTTGCGCCGCCGACTGCCTGTCGTTGTGCCAGCTGCCCTTAGTGCAAGCTCTTTTGCCAAGCGTTGCGTGCTGTGGTACAAAAGCGGGGCGTGAATGACGGTGGAGGGAGATGGGGCGCATGGTTGAGAGCGCGCAAGGACGGCGCGAGCGGTTGCTCGTGGAGGCTGTCGAGCGGTTTGCGCCGATTCGGCGTTTGGGTTGGGCGTTTCTGCTGGCTTGGGTGTTCTGCGTGTTCTACACCAATGCGGTGAGCGGCTATACCGGCGCGAAGGCTTCGATGCTGAAAGGAGGCGCGGGCTGGGATCTGTTCTTTACGGGGCTGCCTGTATCTATGTCAGTTGCCATGCTGGTGCTTGTCGTGGTGCTGGAGAAGCGGCTGGGGTCGCCTACGCAGCATGCATCGCTGTTCTGGATTGCGCCGTTGGCTACGGCGGTTTCTACACCGCTTTTGTTTTGCGAGCTGCCCGACTTCGCTGCAACGACGATGCTGTTCGTGACGGGCGCGGTGCTCACGGGTTTCGGCAGTGGTTTCATGTGGGTGATGTGGGGCGAGTACTACGCGAAGGTGACGCAGGAGGAAGTAGAGTTTCTTGCGCCGACGTCAGCGGTGACGGCTGCTGTGCTCGTGCTTGTGGTTTCCGCGATGCAGGGTTGGGTGGCGCTTGCGGTGGTGACGGCGTTCCCTCTTCTGTCGGGCCTGTGCCTTTTTCTTTCTTGGCGCGATGCGCAGGAGCGTGACGCGCTGGCCGAGTACCGGGGCGCTATCGAGCAACGCGCGTTTGCCGAGGCGCACGACAGCGCGCGCAAGGGGTTGCCGCGCGTGTTGAGGTCGATGGGGCGCGCCGGATTTGGCATTCTTGCGGCATGCTTGTTCGTGTGCGTCGGGGGCTCGTTTTGGACGGGAGCTTCGGGGCAGGATGCTACGGCTTCTCAGGTGGCGATTGTCGTGAGCATCATGTTCATGCTGATGGTTGGCTTATCGGCTACGGCAGGGCCGCGCCGCGTTTCACTATCGTTTCTGTATCGATGGATGTGCCCGGCTCTCGTCGTGGGCTTCGCTGCGTTCATCGTGTTGGGAGAGGGGGCGGGCGCGTACGTTGCTTACGTAGTGGCTATTGCCGCACGGTTCGCGTTCTGCTTAATAACGCAGATGTACTTTGCGCGCTATGCCGTGCAAGGTGCAGCTACGCCCGTGCAATCGTACGGCTTAGGGTGGATTTTCGTGCATCTTGGCGATCTGCTGGGCGTGATTGCCCTTGTGCTGGTTGAATCCGGTGTGGCGGCGAACGCGTTTTCGATTGAGCAGGTGGCAGCTGTGTCTATCGCGCTATTGGTGAGCTCCACCATGTTCGTGCTGAGCGATGGGCGTGCGTTTGCCTTCGGCGCGTGCAGGGAAGAGTTCGCGCCGCTTGAGGCTTCTTCCGGTTCGGCGGGGTCTGCGAATGCGGGACGCGCATGCGCGGACAAAGCTGTAGACGTGGATGCGACTGCAGCTGGCACCGATGAACTGAGCGCCCGTATTCTTGAGCTTGCGGAACGAAGCGGCCTTACCCCGCGCGAGACTGAAGTGTTCGATCTGCTGGTGCGCGGACGCTCTATCCCTTATGTGCGGGATGCTCTGGTGATCTCGCGCGAGACTGCCGCAACCCATGCCAAGCACGTCTATGCCAAGCTCGACGTTCATTCTCGTCAGGAGCTTATCGATTTGGTGCATTAGCCACCCCGTAACATTTCAAGTGCAATATTCTGCACATTCTTGCATGTGCAGAATATTGCACGTATACTGGTATGCAATATTCTGCACATCAATCAGGGAGGTTCGTGTATGGACGGCGAATCGTTTGCCAGAGAAGTTGGGCACCTTGTACGCGAGCGCCGCAAAACTCTCGGCATAACGCAGAGCATGTTCGCTCAGATGATGGGCGTGTCTCGACGGTTCATCATTTCCCTTGAAATGGGGGAGACTCCGGGCGTACGCATGAACACGCTTTTGCGTATATTCGAGGTTCTCGGCATATCGCTTGCTTTACTCGTCGAGGAAGAGGATGCGGTTGCCGAGGAAGCGAAAGACGGTCACGTGAGTCTGTTGTCGGAGGAACGCGCCAAGAATGACAAGGAGCGCTATTCGAGTGCTTTCGAGAACGCTGTCGGGAAGCTGGGGAGGCCGATCGAGTGAGTGGGGAGATCCTCAAAGTTCTGTTGGCCGGTCGTGTCGCGGGCACGCTCGCGCAGCGAGAAAGCGGAAAACTGTCCTTTGAGTACGAGCGCAACTATCAAGGGCCGCCGCTGTCTTTGTCGATGCCTGTATCCAATCGTACTTACGGAGACAAGCGCGTCCGTCCTTTCTTGTGCGGGCTTCTGCCCGATGATGCCTCGGTTCGCCAAAACATGGGCAGGGAGTTCGGCGTGTCGGGCAACAATCCGTTTGCTTTGCTCGGGCACGTTGGGCTCGAATGCCCTGGCGCCGTGCGATTCTGTGCTGATGAGGCCGTGGAGGAAACGTTGATCGGTCGTTTCGGTGGTCTTGAACCGTTGACGGAACAGGATGTGGCTCGCCGGTTGAAGAGGAGCCGCGAGTACTACGAGGCATCCTGGATGGACGACCGCGAGCACTGGTCGCTAGGCGGTCAGCAATCGAAATTCGCGTTACGCCTTAAAGACGGGGCTTGGTTTCGGTGTTTGGGTGCAGCTGCGACAACTCATATCCTTAAACCCGGTATCGGTCACCTGAATTTCCAGGCGCTCAACGAGTTCGTTTGCATGCGGACTGCTTCCGCGTGCGGAATAGCGGCAGCGAGTGTCGAATACCGCATGTTCGTTGATGAGCCGGCTATCGTTGTCGAGCGCTACGACCGCGTCGTTGACGAGCGGGACGATGTGATTCGCCTCCACCAAGAAGATTTCTGTCAGATTCTCGGGGTTTTACCCGACAACAAGTATGCCGAATACGGTGGTCCCAGTGCCGCTGCGGTGATCGACGTGCTCAAAAAGACGGGAGAGTACGCCGAAGCGAATGTTCGGCGGTTCGTCGAGATGCTGTTCTTCAACTACCTCGTCGGCGCACCCGATGCCCATGCGAAGAACTACTCGGTGCTGCTGGGGATGAAAGGTCAGGCGGTGTTGGCGCCTCTCTACGATGTCGTATCGGCTTTCCCGTACCGTGAGCCAAAGGATCGCATCAAGATGGCGATGAGCGTCGGGGGAGAGAACGAGATCGGCAAGCTGGGCGCTCGTCATATTCGCAGATTTGTCGAAGCGAACGCTCTCGAGGACGTTGGCCTGGATGGAGAAGCGTGCATAGGGGTTCTGGCGCGCTTGGCTGCGAACGTTCCTTCCGAGCTTGAGCGCACGTTCGTCGATTTAGGTGATTGTGACGGTACGGGTGAAATGAGGAGGCGCCTTGTCGAGCCGGTCGAAGAGTTGTGCAGCAAGACGCTCGCCAAGCTCTGAAAGTCAGAAAGGCCCCGGACGGGGCCTTTCTGCTTGGGAGGGAGGGTGTTCTGCTGCTGTGCGCTTACGCAATGCCCAAGGCGTGCTTTGCGGCGATGCGGGCGAACGTGGCGGTGCGGCCTGCGTTGATGCCCGTGAAGTTGCTGGGGTAGTTATGCGGATAGAAACCGCCCTGGTCGTTGCCGCACACGTACAGGCCGTCGATGATGCTGCCGTCCTTGCGCAACGGCTGTGAGTCGGTGTTCGTGATCACGCCGTGGATGGTGACCAGCAGCTCGCCGGCGATGCGCGCAGCGTAGAACGGCGGCTGATCGACGGCGCTTAGGCGGTAGGCCGGCTTGCCGAAATCGGTGTCTTCGCCCGCTGCGACCAGCTCGTTGTAACGCTCGATAGTGGCCTTGAACGCAGCGGCTTGATCGGCGTCGAGTTTCATGGCTTTGGTCAGCTCGTCGAGCGTGTCGCACTTCTTGAGCGCGCCCGATTCGATACGCGGCTCCAGCCAGAACGAGTCCAGGTGCTCTTTCGTGATGGCTTCGCAGTCGTATACGTCGGCGTTAAATGCGGTTCCCGAAGGAGCTGGGGCTAGACGAGAACATCCGCAGGTGTCGAACTTTTGAATGTCCTCCCAGTAGCTGCCATCCCAGACGATCCAAGAGAAATGTCCCGGTTGGTTCGCTCCGCCGGCGTAACTCATGGGGTAGCACTGATCCTCGTTCATGAAGCGCTCTCCGTTGGCGTTCACGTGCAGGAACGGCTGGCTGCCGGGCAAGAAGATGTCGCCGCCCGAGTACGAGCCGTCGAATTCGGTATCGTCGAACATGATGCCGCGGTTCCAGATCATGCAGCCGCCGCCGGCCTCGAGTTCTGCGCCCGCCCATAGCGCCATGCGGATGCCGTCGCCTTCCTCGTTGATGCTGTCGCGCAGAACGCACCAGTTGGAGTTGCCGGGGCATAGATCCTGCAACATGTCATCGTTCGCGCCGTAGCCGCCGGTGCACATAACGACACCCTTTTTTGCGTTGATTTGGATGGTGCCTTTGTCTTTGGATTCAGCTATGACGCCGGTTACTTTGCCGGATTCGTTTTGTACCAGCATTTTCGCCGGAGTCAGGAACATGATTTGGCCGCCCAGCTCACTCAGAACCTCGCTCATGACCTCGAGGTGCGCGTAGGCTCCGTAGTTGGGGCCGTCGGGATTGTACTCGCCCAGGCACGGGTTGTAGCACATGGCGGGGTAGTAGGCGTGCGGGTCGTTGGGGCAGTGCCATTCGAACGGAAAGAGCATGCCCTTGGGCTCGAGCGTTTCCTTCATCCATTCGATCATTTCCCCGGACTTTTCTGCCCAGGTCTTGTACATGAGCATGTTGGCGTCTCCGGACTGCGTCTGGTTTGCATGATTCAGCAGCGTGGGGACGTCTTCATGATGATCGGGCTCGAGTGCGGAGTTGAGCGCGCCAATGGCTTCGCGTGCAGCTTGGACGGCGCCGCCCTTTTCAAGCACGATAACCTTTGCGCCGTTTTGCGCTGCAGTGGTAGCTGCAACCAGACCGCCGTTGCCGGCACCTACAACCACAAGGTCGGCTTCTAGCGTTTCGACGATGTTGGTAGGCATTTCCGGCTTGTCGCGCCAACTTGCCTGCGCAGGTTCCTTGCTGGCTGCGGTTGAGCTTTGCGCTTGAGGCGCGCAGCCTGCGAGCGCTCCGGCTGCAGCAAGCGCGCTGGTTGCGCCAAGCCCTGCCAGAAAGTTGCGGCGGCTGATGGTGTGTTCTCCCATGGTTCCCTCCTTGTTCGTACGGTTTCAACGGAATGCATGCTACGCGCTGCCGTCTGCCTCGTCATCGCGCGGAACCGGGTATATTGGCCCTTGTCCAGGTAAAACGTCGAAGATACCCGAAAACGGGGGAGTGTGGTACAGGGACCCGGCGGCGTCGCCCCTGAGGTTTGAGGGGTTGAAACGAAGGTCTTGGAACCGTTCAAGCCTCCGCTGCAACACGCTGTTTTCTTTGCAGCGATACGCGACCGTCAAGGAGGGAATCATGTCGGATCTACCACACAGAGACTTCATTGCCGGAGGTGTCGTTGCCGCGTTGGGTGGTACGCTCGCACTTGCGGGGTGCGAGTGGCTTTGCGCGCTGCGGGGTAAGGGCGGAGGCGCTACCGCGCTTGAGCTCGCAGGTCTTGCGCCGCTTGTCAAAACGAGCGAGTTTTGCGGCGATTTTCCACCCCTGAGCGAGCTGCTTCTCAAATGCGTTTTGCATCTCCCCAGGTCACGCAGCCGCCAGTAGCTTTTATCCTGGTTCGAGGACCAGCAAAACTCGTTTGTTTTGACAGGATGAGCGGAACCGGTGCCGCGACGAAAGGCGCCGGTAGCGTCGGGGGCTCAGGAAGCCCGCTCGACGCACGACCGGCGCACAGCAAGGCGCACAACGAGGCGGACACGCTCGCTTCGCCCTCCAAGAGCCCTCGGTTGCCGCCGTTTTATCCTAGCCCCAGGATGGTTTTGCGGGCGACGCACGTGAAGGCTCGTTTTCGATGGCGTTATTCCCCCAGTTCAACGGCATCACCCCTGAGGTTTGAGGGAGTAATGCGGGGGTTCTTGAAGCGTTCAAACCTCTGCGGTGATGCGCCGCCTTTTTTGCAGCGGCTAGCATCGTTGCAGTCGAATCGGGAGTTCGGCTGCAACAATACGCGAACATCAAGGAGGGAATCATGTCGAACCTGTCACGCAGGAACTTCATTGCAGGAGGTGCCGTTGCTGCATTGGGCGGGACGCTTGCGCTTGCGGGATGCGCGCCAACGGGGAAAAGCGGTTCGGGACAATCGGGCGCTTCGGGCGAAGGCGCCCGCGCATGGACTGGCACGGCCAACGGCAAGGGCGGCGAGCTTTCCGTGGAGGTTGTCACCGAGGGTGACGCTATCGCCCGTATCAACCTGGTGAAATCGCGCGAATCGTACGGCGTAGGAACTGCGGCGATGGACGTTTTGACCGATCTTATCATCGACAATCAAACGCTCAACGTGGACATGGTGACGGGTGCCACGGTTACCAGCATGGCGTTCATGTCGGCTGTCTCCGATGCCGTCGATGCGTCCGGTATGAAGTCGAGCGAATGGAAGAAGCGCGATCATGCCGTTCCTGCCGAGCCTTCGGATTTGGAGGAGGCCGTTGACGTGGTGGTGGTCGGCGCGGGCGGTGCAGGATACGCTGCAGCCCTTACGGCTGCCGACGCCGGCAAGAAGGTCGTCTTGCTGGAGAAGCTGGGCATCACGGGTGGCGACACTATTCTTTCGGGCGGTGCCATGGCCGTTCCCAACAACTGGTTCCAAGCTAAAGCGGGTATCCAGGACAGCGTGGAGAACATGGCTGAAGACATGATCGTCGGCGGTGATCATGTGGGCGATCCGGCTCTGGTGAACGTTATCTGCAACGGTGCGACTGAAGCCCTGGACTGGTTGATCTTCGAAGGCGGTGTGGCATGGCAGCCTTACGAGCGCTTTTTCGGCGGTCATTCGGTAGCGCGCTCTTTGATTCCCGAGGGCAACGAGGGCAGCGGCATCATCTGCAAGCTTGAAAAGCGCGCCGAGGATTTGAAGAACCTTGTGATCTGCCGTAACACGAAGGCGGAAGAGCTGATTACCGACGCATCGGGCGCGGTCGTGGGCGTGAAAGCTACGAACCTTGTGACGGGCACTGCGCATCAATTCAGCTGCAAGGCGGTCGTTTTGTCGGCCGGCGGTTTCGGCTCGAACGTTGAAATGCGCATGAAGTACAACCCCGAGATGGACGAGAAGATCCTGTCGACCGACTCGGTGGGCGCAACGGGCGACTGCCACGTGATGGCTGAGAAAATCGGCGCGAACCTGATCGACATGCAGTACATCCAGACGTATCCCACGTGCGATACGCAGACGGGTGCGCTGCTCTACGTGGGCAACATGCGCCTGGAAAACCGCGCTATCTGCATCAACAAGGAAGGTGATCGGTTCGTGGAGGAGATGGAGCGCCGCGACGTCATTTCCAATGCTATCAAGAAGCAGACCGACGGCATTGGCTACATGCTGTTCAACCAGGCCGGTTTGGATGCTACCGATATCGCGACGGTGAACGCCGCAGAGTTCGATGGGCTGATGGCGCGCAACCAGTTGGTGAAGGGCGATACCATCGAAGCGGTTTGCGAGCCTCTTGGCGTTGATGCAGCCGAACTGGAAAAAACGGTTGGGAAGTGGAACGGGTACTGTAAGGACGGGAAAGATCCGGACTTTAATTACCGCGCCGCAATGCATCCTATCGAAGGCGGCCCTTACTATCTTTTGGCGTACAAGCCTTCCGTGCATTACACGATGGGCGGTCTGCATATCGATACCGACGCGCGCGTTCTGGACGACGCGGGCAATCCCATTCCCGGTTTGTTTGCTGCGGGCGAACAGGCGGGCCATAAGATGGGAACGAACCGCTTGGGATCGTGCTCGATTACGGATATCTTCGTGTTCGGTCGCATAGCCGGTGCGAATGCGGCGGCGCTCGCATAGCGAGTGATTGCTTAGAGGGGCCCTCCTTGCCCGCTCGGTGATTTGCGCCGGGCGGGCCTCTTCTTGTGTCGAAGGGCCGGTTCCTCTATGATTCCCCCATGAGAAGCGACGCGTTCAAAACAAAGAATTCAACTCCAGGGGCTTCTTCGGCGGAGGATTTTTCGATCTTTCCCAAATTCGATCGAGGCATTATGTTCGATAGCCTGGGGCTTTCATGCTACATAGCGTGGAGCTTCGTTTTTTGGAACGGCTCGATTCTGTTCGGCGATTTACGGCACGAAGTCCCTGTTGGCGAAGCTCAGATTCTGCAAAGTCTGTTGACGGCTGCGGCTGCGCTTTTGCTGGTGCTGCTGGCGCGCAAAATTGCTCCTTTGCGCCGCCGGCGCGTGCTGCTTGCCCTGCTCGCGGTGATTTCGAGCCTGGCTATCGTACTTGCTGCTTTTGCTGGCTTCGGCAAAGCTCCGATGGGTTGGATGCTGGTTGCGTTCGCTTTGAGCGGCGTCGGAAGCACGCTGCGCTTGGGTTGGGAAGAGCGCTTGAGCATGCAAGGAGTGCACCGAACGGCCGTGTGCGCGGGGACGGCTTACCTTTTCGGTTTTCTGCTGTTCGCGTTTGTCTCTTTGCTGCCTGAATGGCCTGCGTTGGTTGCTTCTGTGCTGCTGCCGTTCGGTGCGTGCGTTTTGCTGATGGTCGCCGATCGAACCGGGTCTTTGAAAGACTCCGCCGAGATGGACGTTTCGTTCGACTGTCAGGATGTTCGGAGTTTTCGGGCACGTGCGTCTTCCATCCCTTGGAAGCTGATGGCGGCCATTTCCCTAGCATTTTTCAGCTACGGCGCCGCCAGGGTGAACGGCATCATGGGCGGCTTCGAGGCGGCTGCCGTGTTCCATGGCGCTTTGGCGGGTGCGCCTGCGCTGGCTTCGTTCGCGGCGATCGTGCTTGCGTACTTCTTCTATCGGAAAAACGCCATGCTGGCTTTTTATCTGGCGTTTCCCCTGATGGCGCTGGCTTCGCTGCTGCCTGCCTCGCTTGATCCGTTCGGCGGTGGCACCACGTTTTGCGTAGCGCTTGTGGGGGCGGAGCTTGTCAAGTACCTGGTGTGGTTCCTGCTTGTCGACTCCTTTTTCAAAGACGGGTTGGCGGCGTTGTTGTGCTTGGCCCTTATGCGCTTCGTGCAATGGACGGGAAGCTGCTTGGGCCAAGTTGCGGCGGACGTGCTTCCTACGCCGGAGTCCGTCTCCATTGCCGTTTTGCTGTCGCTTATGGTTGCGCTGCTGATCATCATGGGATCGCCCGCGTCGTTTAAGGGCGTTACGGTTGCCGAAGATGCCGCCAGCGTTTTGGAGCGGCGAGTTGCCCAGGTTGCCGCGCGATGCAAGCTGTCTCCGCGCGAGCAGGAGGTTCTTGCTATCTGGGCGACCGGCCATACTGGTGCGTACATAGAGAAGCGCCTGTTTATCTCAAAGAATACGGTCAAGACCCATCTCAATCATATCTACGCGAAAACGAATACGTCCAATCGCGAAGAACTATTGCAGCTTTTGGAGTCCGTCGACGTGAGATAAGCGACGAACCCGATCGGTGTCGAGGCGTGGCTGGAAAAGCGGCGACGCACCACGTGATCGAATGCTCTCTGCTTTGGTTGCGAAACTCGATTTTGCGGCCGAAGCCTCCGCTGTGTCGAATTGCCATCGATGCGAGCGGGCGCATGTCGATGACGGTTGAGCAGCGGATGGCAACCGTTGCGCCTGGCGATCCGTCGAAGCTTGTGACGGCTTGACCCTACTTCTCTATGCTGCTTTCTTGTTCCAGCAGGTCGATCAATTCTTGTTGCGAATGCACGTTGGCCTTGCGGTAGATGCTCTTCACGTGACTCTTCACGGTTTCATCGCCGATGACCAGCTCCTCGCGGATGTAGGCGCGGTTGCGACCCTTTGCCAGTAGGAAGAATACCTCGATCTCGCGCGGCGACAGGTGGCATCTGCGCGCCAGACGCGTGCCTGCCTTCTCGAAGTTAGACGTTGCATCGGCTTCTTCCATGGGCTTTACGAATCCCCATCCTGTACTGGTGGAGCCATTTCCCAGGGCGAACAACGCGATAATCAGAATAAAGAATATAACGAAGGCCGAAACCATGGCCATTCCCAGATCGTCTTCAATTAAAGAGAGCGTGCACGAAGCGGCTATCGAGCCAACGAATTGCCCCAATTGAATAAAGAGAAGCCCCCAGCATACCACCCACCCCGCAGGGACGTTTCTTCGCGCGGACAGAACCGGCCAGAGCGCCCATAGCACAATGTAGAAGTACTGGTACCCGAACTGATGCACGGCGGTGCCGATAACGTTCCACGGCTCGTGAAGCGGAAGAAACAGGAATCCTGCCGCCATCAGCGGCAGCGCTATCTGGTAGGTAAGATGGTCGAAGTCCATCTTGTACACGCTCATTGTGATGAAGATGGCGAGCGATCCCCCTACAATGGCAACGATATTCAATATGTCGCGTATGACGATCCAATCGTCTCCAACGGGGGCGATCAGTCCTTTCATGATTCCGAACGAAAGCCCGAAAAACGAGGCTACCGCGATCATGCGCACAGGCGGGCGTTCTTTTACTCGCGCGTTGCGGGTTCGTCGCGGCGGGCGCGGCACGCTTTGCTTGAAATGAAGGAAGCATCCCATGCTTATACAGGGCAGAAAGGCTACGATCAACTGGGCAACGTCGTTGGAGAGAAGGCGTATCAGCAGGTAGGCGAGCGCCGCGAAAAGCAGGGCGATCACGCTGTAGTGGACGGTTCGCTTGGGGCCGAGCGACGCGAACAGCTCTGCCCACAGTACCACGACGATGCCGCTGCCGATTCCCGTAAGCAGCGATCCCGCCAGGTAAACGCTCCAAGCCGCCGTTCCTGCCAGGGCGAGCGCGTCGTGGGAAAGCGCTAGGGTTCCAAGCATGGTCAGAATTCCCGCGCTATGGGGCAGGAACCGTATGTCGGCTAGCGGATTGCGAAAGCGCGAACATGCCAACAGGCATGCGATAGTGACCACGTTCGTCAAGAGGGACGCAACCCAGAGGGGTTCAAGGGAGAGCATCGCGATACCTTGCAGCCCGGATGTTTCTGCCGTCGGCGTCAGCAGCTTGCCCTCGCTGTAGAACAACGAGCTCCAGAACAAGCACCAAATCCAAGTCCAATGCGCGGCGAACCCCATAAGATCGGGCGTTCTCCAAAGCTCCTTTTTTAACGACGATGCCATTGAATCCCTCCCTGATGCGGTGCTGCCCGATCTCGCCATGGCGCGAGCGGACGGTCTCCCAACCGCGTTCCCCGCTCGAAATTATACGTCAGGGGTCGGCGATTTTGCTCCTGATCCGCTGACGGGACGTATCCCCCTAACAGGGGGAAATCACGTGCGACGAGCCGTTTTCCCCCTGATGACGGGATGGTGGCGGCTGGGGTTTTCGGTATGGTCGTGTCAGCGCAGCGGAGGGCTGCGCGCGGAGGGGTGTTGCTTTTCCTTCATCGGGCAAGGGCAGCACGTCTGCGCATAGCGAACAAGGAGGGTACCATGGAGGAAGAGAAGATGGGGAAGAAGGGCTTGTCCCGTCGATCGTTCTTGGGCTTGGGCGGTGCCGCGCTGGCGGGTGCGGCGGTGGCCGGGATGGCTGGCTGCGCCCCGCAAAGCGCTGGTTCGGCCTCGTCGGAAGGCGCGGGATCTACGGTTGAGGGCATGCCCGTGGCCGAAAGCGGAGCTTCGGCCGGTCCCGATGTGGCTGGCATGCACAGCTGGGAGATTGCTCCCGACGCTATTCCCGCGGACAAGATCACGAATACCGAAGACTGCGACGTCCTGGTGATTGGCGCCGGTCTCGGTGGATGCTGCGCCACGATCGCCGCGCTTGAAGAGGGTGCTAAGAAGGTTATCACCATCGACAAGAATCCCGAAACGGTGGTTGCTCGCGGCGTGCACATCGCTGGCTTCCATACGAAGGTGCAGCAGGGCTTGACGGAGAAGGGCCTGCTGGAAGAGCCTAACTACAACAACGTGGTGCGTCGTTGGATCAACTGGGCGCAGGGTCGTGTGAAGGAGCCGCTGCTGTGGGAGTTCGCGCACAAGAGCGGCGCGTGCTTCGATTGGCTGTACGACCTGGCTACGAAGAAGGGCCTCGAGGCGCTGCTGTGGGACGGCTACTACAAGGGCCCCGACTACACCGAGTACCCGGTCACGCACATCTTCTATCAGGCCGACAAGTACGAAGAGACTATCAACTTTACGTTCTACCAGGGCTCGGGCGTGGGCGACGTGTACGGCAACGCGGTTCTTGTTCCTGCGCTGTACGAGACCATTGGCGAACTGGGCGGAGAGATTCGCTGGAACACCAAGAGCGAGCGCCTTGTGCGCGACGGCGACGGGCCGGTGACCGGCGCCATTGTTGCCACGGGGAAAGATGAGTATGCGCAGATCAACGCCAAGTCGGTCATCATCGCTTCGGGCGACTATGCGGCCGACGACGAGATGTTCCAGTACTATTCGCCCATGACGGCGTACGCGATGGACGGTCGCTTCTACAATCCGCCCGACTGCGACACGGGCGACATGCATAAGCAAGCGCTTTGGGCTGGGGCGGCCATGCAGAAGTCCGAGCCGCATTCGGCGGTTATGCACCTTGACTTCGGTGCGGCCAGCTACGGTTTCTTGCATGTGAACTGGGAAGGCAAGCGCTTCAAGAACGAAGACGTGAACACCCAGTCCAAGAGCGTCACGAAAGCGCTGCAAACCGAGAAGGACGCTTGGACCATTTACGACTCTCACGGGCTGGAGCAGGTGAAGGCTCAGATGGACGCCGGCCTTGGCGGCGGCTTGCAGTGGGGTCAGCTCACGCAGCCCGTGGGCGGAGAGTACAACCTCGAGGCTCAGAAGATCGTTCTCGAAGGAGAAGTTGAAAGCGGCCAGACGTTGAAGGCTGATTCGCTGAAGGAACTTGCGGAGAAGATGGGCGTGCCCGCCGAAAACCTTGAGACCACGGTTGCCCGTTACAACGAACTGTGCGATCTGGGCAAGGACCTGGACTTCGGCAAGCGCCCCGAGGTTATGGGCAAGGTCATGGACCCGCCGTTCTATGCTGGAAAGCTTGTTGCTAGCCTGCTTACCATGTGCGGCGGTCTGCGCACGAACACCGATTGCCAGGTGCTCGATGCGAAGGATCAGCCGATTGACGGCCTGTATGTGTGCGGCTCGGCTGCTGGAGAATTCTTCGGCGCAGGCGATTACCCCACCTACGTGCCGGGCATCGGTCATGGTCGCTGCGTGACCTTCGGGCGCATCGCCGGCATCAACGCTGCTGGTGGCGATGCTGAAAAGAAGATTCCCAGCTTGGACATTTAGGCATATCCCTCCCAAGGCCGTCTCCCGCGGCCTTGGGTCCTTATCGACGAGCCGTCGCCCCTCCCTCCCTGGGCGGCGGCTTTTTTGCGAGCGGGGAAGCTGCGTCGCGTCTCTTTCTTCGAGAAGGATGCACGTTGGCCTTGCGGTGGGGCGGAGGCTTCCGTTCTACCAGAACAGTTGCGGCTCTTTTCGTTCGAGGCACTTCGATTCCAGCATGGCTATCAGCCGGTCGGTGGGTTCGCTTGAGAAGTACTTCGCGTCCTCGGGGCAGCTCTTGACGCAGGCGCGGCAGTGAAGGCACCCGGCGTCTACGAGCGCAGGATCGTCCTCGTCGATGATGCCAAGCGGGCAGCACGCGACGCATACGCCGCAATTCGTGCATGCGTCCGTGGTGATCGGGCGTACGTCGGCGCCGGGCTTGAGCTCCCGGTACGGGCGGTTGCCTTCGATGGTGGGCGCGGGCGCGCTGTGCGACTGTGCCAGGCGCGCTCCCATCTGCGCGCCGAAACGCTGCGCGACGGCGATGTCGGCACGGTCGGGGCGTCCGGTTCCCACACGGGCTGTGAGCGAGTGCTCGCCGATGAACGCGCCTGCGGCCACCACGTTGAACCCCCGTTCGCTCAGCAGGTCGGCGGCTTCCAGGAGGGCGTCGTCGAAGTGGCGGTTGCCGTACAGCCCTACGATCACGGCGGGCGTGCCGTGGCCTTCCAAGTGCGCGAACTCGTCGCGCAATAGCACGGGTACGCGTCCGGCGTATACGGGGAACCCGAATACAAGCACGTCGTCGGCATTGCACAAAACGTCGGTCGGGCGCTGGCGGGGCAGCGTGAGGTCCGTGGTCTCGATCGTGGCCGAGAGCGGTGCCGATAGCGCGCTTGCCACCTCTCGCACGATGGCTTTGGTAGTGTGCGTGGGGCTGAAATACACGGCGCGTACGATCGATGACATAGCGGCTCCTCTCTTTTCGGAGCTTTCGATGATACTCCTTTTCGCCTCTGCATGTGACCGGGCGCGTCTCCCGCCTTGTTCTTCGGCAAAATACGATGCTCCATCTGATGCGGTGAAATGGGGCGTAGGTATCATGGAGCTTGCACTTGATTCAAGCGATACTAGGAGGAACCGATATGGGACGAATCGTCTTGCCTGTATACACCCCGCACTATCTTCCCAATGGCAACGAGGTTGCAGTTATAGAGACTTCGCGCGGCACGATTCGCGTTGAGCTTGCCGGCAAAGACGTTCCCGTGACGACGGGCAACTTCATAGAGCTTGCGGCACGCGGATTCTATGAGAACTTGAAGTTTCACGCGCACAAACCCGGCTCTGTGGTTCTGGGCGGGTGCCCTACCACGCGAACGCTTGGTCCGGCTCAGGTGGATTCTGCAGCGCGCGGCTTGATCCGCGGCACTCATCCCGGCACCGGAGATGCTCGCTACACTATCGTCGACGAATGGGAAACGAACCCGAACAACAAGCATGTGCTAGGAAGCCTGTGCTTCGCTCATAAGTCCGAGCCGAATTCAGGTAGCTGCCAGTTCTACTTCTCGTTGTCCGAGCAGCCGGAATTCGACGATAAGTTCACCGTGTTCGGGCAGACCGTCGAAGGATTGGACGTGGTCGAGCAGCTGACCATCGGCGACATCATCAAGAGCATCGTCATCGAAGGCGCCGACGACGATGCGTTGGCAGAGGCCATCTCCCACGAAACGCCTCGGCCGAAATCGGCTCGAGAAGTGCTTGAAGAGCTGGAGCGTCGACGTGCGGAAAACGAAGCTGCCGCTCAAAGTCAAGATGTCGTCGAAGCCGACGGTCTTCCCGTGGAGGGTCAGGCGTAAATTCGCTTGAGTATTGTCGGGGCAAGCGAAGCGGCGGGGCGGGACAGGAGGATCGTCGATCTTTCCGTCCCGCCCCGCCGCTTTCTGGTTCGTCAGCCGATCTCGTAGCCTTCTACCAGGTCAATGAGTTCTTGCTGCTTGTGCACGTCGAGTTTGCGGTAGATGTTCTCGATGTGCGTGCGCGCCGTACCCTTCGCTATCTGCAGATCGCGCGCGATGATGGACAGCGTTCGTCCGTAGGCCAGCAGCACGATGACCTCGCTTTCGCGGGGCGTCAGGCCGAAGTCCTGCGCTACGGCGGCGCAGCGCGATTCCAGGCGGCCGGAAACCTCTGCTTCGGCGGATTTCTCAGCGTTGTCCGGACGCGGGCCTTCGGGCTCCCTGTCCTTGCGTCCCGAGCGCATCGTGCCGGAAAGCTGCGTGATCACGCCTTCAGGCAGCACCATGAACGCCACGATCACCAGGCACAGCGTTGCCAACATGGCCACCGCGGTGATCTGAACGCTGCCGTCGGCAACAAGCGGATTGAGAACGCCTCCCGCCAGGTTCCCCAGCGCCATGCCAACGAACATGAACGCTACGCCCAGGCCGAAAATATGCAGGGCGTTCTCGTTCTTGCGGCGCGATACGTCGGCGAACAGGATCCAGGCAAGGATGTCGAAAAACTCGTATCCTATGTTGATCAACAGGATGGACGCAGCGGCATGCGTGTCGACAAATAGCGCGATGGCTACGAAGCCCGCCACCATGATGGGCAGAGACAGTCGATAGGTGAGCGAGGGGTCGAACTTGTCCTTGAGCTTGGCCACGATTCCCAAGAACACCACGCCAACCACGATGATCGCGAATATGGCGCTGCCGCCTATGAACGCGAACGGATCGTCTTGCCGGGGCGCGGCGTCGAACAGACGACAGAGAAACGAGAACGTCATGATGGAGAACATGAGCTTGCCAACGCCCAGGCCCATCTGATGCCGTTCGCTGCTGCTGCCTGCGGTTTCGCATGGTTCGGCAGGCGCGTCGGGCGTGGGTTCTCCATGGGGCTTGCCCGCGCTTTCAACAAGGGTTCGCCAAGAGCAGCCCGTTCGGTTCGCCTCGAACATCAGAAGGCCGAACGAAAGCAGCGGAATCACGGCGAATCCGACGAAGCTGGTGTTGTCGGTGGACATGGCTGTTACCAGTGCCGTCACGATCGCTGCAGCCGGCGATGCCAACGCGGCGAATCGCGTGGGATGCCCGGCGAAGCGATCGCCCCAGAGCACTTGCAGGGGGCCTGCTCCAAGTCCGCCCGCCACGAAACCCAAAGCGATGAGCGCTTCGTTGTCGATCCAGATGGCAAGGGGGATCAACAGGCCGCTCGCCAGCAGTGCAAACGGGGTTATTCGAAACATTCCGACGCGAACGGCGCTCTCGTGCTTTCCCTGTCGGTTCACCGCGAACGAAACGATGAGCGCGCTCAAGGCTCCGAACACCAGATACATCCAGTGCAGCGAAGCGGTTGCGCCCGCAACCAAAGGTGCTCCCAGGCAGAAAATGATCCACGCGCGGCAGAGACCGAATCCGATGATGGTAACAAGGTAGTCAAGGGTAAGGGCGTCCTTCGCCGCTTCTGCGGCATCAAGGCCGCCTTCCGATTGCCGCAACGTCCGGCCGGCTTCTTGTTGCGACGGCTTCGCTGTATCGCAAGCGTCTGCGACGCGGCGATCGTCTTCGCGTTTCGTGCGGTGCGGCATATAGTCTCTCCCCGGTGGTTATCGCCACGGGCGCGGCAGTACGTCCGCGTCCCTCTCCCGTGTGCATGAGCGTGCGTGAAAATGATAGCACTCATCATACGTAATTGTACCCCGCGAGCCTATCGGATTGACAATCCGATAGGCTGCTGACCTGCAAAATCCTATTCATCATCGGAAGGCACGCGCAAAATCCGACAGCCCATCAGATGCGCGAGGGGGCCATCCCTCGGTACAGTTTGGCGAGTAAGGACGGGTGCTCAAACGGAGGGGCCCGTTCCACCGAGAAGGAGGAACAGTATGAGCAATGGCATGGAGGGCGGAGTTTCCCGTCGTTCGTTCCTGAAGGGCGCTGGCGTTGCCGCTGCCGCCGTGGCGGGTTCCGCTGCGCTGGCCGGTTGCGCTTCGGGTTCTACGGGCGCGGCAGCGGGCGACTGGATGCCCAAGAATTGGGATTACGAGTGCGATCTTCTGGTCATCGGCTACGGCGGAGCGGGCATGTGGGCTTCGCTCATCGGCGCTGACGAGTGCGGCCAGGAAGTCATCGTGCTGGAGAAGGCTCCCGAGCGCGGCGGCGGAAACAGCTCCATCAACAACGGCGAATGGACCATCGTCGAGGAGAGCGAGAAGGATCGCTTCAAGAAGTACATCAAGTCCTTCACGCACGGCAAGACCCCTGAGCCGATGATCGACGCTTGGGTCAACGAGTGCGCTCGCAACACCGAGTACGCCGACAAGTACGGCATGACCTACGAAGTGACCGAGGTTGCGCTGGCTGGCGCCATTCCCGAGTACTACTTCCTGGACGACAACGCCTACGAGGGCTCCTGCAAGCTGTCCTCCGTCGACGGCTTCGGCATGCTGTCCTTCCACGAACTCGACGCCAAGCGCGAAGAGTTGGGCGTGCAGCTGTTCTTCGACTGCCATGACGAGCGTCTCATCCAGAACCCTGAGACCAAGGAGATCGTCGGCGCGTACACGATGATCGGCAACGAGGAGAAGACGGTCAAGGCTCGCAAGGGCGTTATCCTCACGCTGGGCGGCTTCGAGTTCAACGAGGAGCTGAAGAACGAGTACCTGAAGTGCTACCCCTTCAAGTTCGAGGGTTGGCAGTACAACACCGGCGACGGCATCAAGATGGTCGAGGACGTGGGAGCGAAGCTGTGGCACATGGACATGGTCATCTCCATGTACTCCATGTGGACGCGCGACCCGGAGAACGACTTCTCCATCCTGTACTTCATGCCCGGCTTCAGCTACTTCAACGTGAACCGTCTGGGCAAGCGCTTCGTGGACGACACGGCCATGGGCTCGCCGCACAACGGCTGGCACACGCTGCTGCACTTCGACGATGCCATCGACGACTACGATCGCATCCCCACGTGGTGCATCTTCGACCAGAGCTGCTTCGACGCCGGCAAGCTGTCCACCAGCCAGGGCGACTTCTTCGAGTGCGGCAACTTCGCCTCCGACCTGCCCGATTCCGTGCGCGCATGGGACGGCTGGAGCCAGGACAACAAGGCCGAGGTGGAAAAGGGCTGGATCATCAAGGCCGACACCATCGAGGAGCTTGGCAAGAAGATCAAGGAATTCGACCACTGGATGGATGTCGATACCCTGAAGGCCACGTTCGAGGAGTACCAGGGCTTCTGCGCGGCCGGCAAGGATGCGCGCTTCGATCGCGCGGCGAAGAGCCTCGTGGCCCTGGACGGCGGCCCGTATTACGCCATCTCGGTGTACCCCGGCTCCTGCTCCACGCTGGGCGGCCCCATGAAGAACGAGCATGCCCAGGTGCTGGATCCGCAGCGCAACCCCATCCCGCGTCTGTACGCGGCGGGCTGCTTCGGCAACTTCCAGGCGCACAGCTACGGCATCACCGGCGGCAACAACGCCGAGAACCAGGTGTGGGGCCGTATCTCCGCTCGCCATGCTGCTGGTTTGGACGCATGGGACGCGAAGTAGCATTCCTGTAGCAATCGCGCGGGCGCCGTCCTCCCCGGATGCGCCCGCCGGTTCTTGGTTCGGCCCTGCCGCTTTGCGCGGCGGGGCTGGATGAACGACCGCTCCCTTCGAGGAGCTTTCAAGACGAGATAGGAGTAACGCATGACCGTGCAAGCACACACCGCCGACAAGCGTCTTGTCGTGCTCGCCGTCCTCGGCGTCGTCCTCGCGCTGGCGGCCGCTATGTGGTCGCTGGCCGGCTGCGCGCCGCAGGAGGCTTCGCAGGCCCCCGCGCAATCCGAGGACAAGGACTCCGGCGCGACGGCTATGGACGGACAGCCCGTCAACTGGACCATGGAGTCCGACTGCTCTATGTGCCATACGGCTGAGGCCGAGTCCGCTACCGATGCCGCTTGCCCGCAGGGCGCGGCGCACGGGGCTCAGAACGTGACCTGCGTTCAGTGCCATACCGAGCAGGACGTTCTGAAGACCGAGCATGCCGACGTGAAGTTCGGCGACAAGACGTCCACGAAGGCGACCGTCGTTACGGTCGACCCCGCTACGTGCGAGTCGTGCCACGGCACGATGGCCGATGTTGCGGCTAAGACCGCCGATTCCAAGGCATTGACCGACGATAAGGGTACCACCGTGAATCCTCACGATATTCCCGCTGGTCAGAAGCATGACGCGAATCCGCCGACGTGCACGAGCTGCCACAACAACCATTCGAAGGCGCTCGAAAAGGACGCAATGAAGTATTGCGCTCAGTGTCACCATCGCGGCACGTTCGAGTGCGGCACCTGCCACGAGCTGCGCGAGTAGCCGGCGGGGAAGCAACCAAGCATATCCGCTTGTGGACGGCAACCCTCCCTCCCCGTCGCCCACAAGATAGTCGAAGACCCGGCCTCCTCCCTCGGCCGGGTCTTTCGCGTTGCGCAGGGTTGCTATACTGGTTGGAACAACGACGAAGGGACGGCCATGCCGGTGTTTCAATACGGGGAAGAAGAAACGGCGTACCTAGCCGCGCGCGACCCGCGGATGGCCGAGGTCATCGCGGCGGTCGGGCATATCGAGCGCGAGGTTCACCCGGACTTGTTCGCCGCTCTTGTGAACAGCATCGTGGGGCAGCAGATATCGACCAAGGCGCAGGAAACCGTTTGGAACCGCATGTTAGATGCCTTTGGTACGGTGTCTCCGGAGATCATTGCCTTGCGCTCGGAAGACGAGTTGCAGTCGGTAGGGATCACGTATCGCAAGGCCGGCTACATCAAGAGCGCCGCCGAGCGCGTGCTGGCTGGCGAGATCGATCTGGAAGAGCTGCACGGCCTGCCTGACGACGAGGTGTGCCGGCGGCTTTCGGAGCTTCCCGGCATCGGCGTGTGGACGGCGGAGATGCTCATGCTGTTTTCCATGCAGCGCCCCGACATCATGAGCTACGGCGATCTGGCCATTCAGCGCGGTCTGCGCATGGTGCACCACCATCGCCGCATCACGCCTCAGCTGTTCGCGAGGTATCGGCGTCGGTATTCTCCGTACGGAAGCGTGGCCAGCTTGTATTTATGGGCCGTAGCCGGAGGCGCGGTTCCCGGTTTGCGCGATTGGGCTCCGAAGGGGAAGAAGGGGTAGCGAGCCGGGCCTTTCTGTTCCATGCGCCCTTCGGTTCGGGTGCCGATGGCGAGCCGGTTTGCGACTTTCCGTCGACTTTGGCTTGGCGGTGAGCCTTGTTTTTCGATCCTGTTGACATCTCTTTTTCTTGGATTGCAAATTATGCTTGCTATCAGGCGCAACACGCTTCTATAATGGCGCGGGGTCACGTGATTTCAAGGGGATGTTTTCGGGTTTTAGCAACGGGGGAGGGCGCATGAAAAGGCGGTCGCTATCGAAAGGCCAAGCGTTTCGCGGGTTCTTCGTTGCCACGGCGGCGTTCTTCGCGGTATTCGCCTCCACGGCTGTTCCCATTCCCCTGTACGCGACGTACCAGACGACCATTGGCTTGACGAATACCGAGATCTCGTTCACGATGCTCGCTTATTTGGGCGGCGTCATTTTGACGCTTTTGCTGGCGGGTCGTTTGTCTGACGCGCTTGGCCGCAAAGCTACGACATTCGTTGCACTGCTGTTGGCGGTGGCTGGCTGCACGTTGTTCCTGTTCGCCGCCGATGCCGGCGCTATTTTGACCGCGCGGTTCGTGCAAGGAGTTGCCGGCGGTTTGGCTATGAGCGCCGTTTCCGCGCTTATCGTCGATTGCATTTCCGATTACCGGATGGGCTGGGGTTCGGCTATGGCCAGTTGCGGATCGATGGTGGGCATCATGCTGGGTTCGCTTGGCGTGGGGTTTCTCTATGGCGCCACGACCAGCACCGATATTGTGTACGGGGCAATGATCGCCGTTTTGGCGTTGATCGCTTTGCTTTTGCCGCTGGTTCCCGAGCCGCTCGAGAAGCGGGTTTCGTGGCGGGCGGCAACGAAAGTGCACGTGCTGGTTCCCCGCTCGGCTCGGATGCTGTTCTTGATTTCCGGGTGCGTCTACATTGCCACTTGGAGCGTAGGGACCTTCTTCCAGTCGTTTTCCGCTCCGCTCTCCGTGGAGTGCTTTGCCGCCGATTCGACCCTGACCGCCTCCCTTGTGTTGGCATGCGCTATGGCTCCGAGCGCGTTGGGCGGCCCGCTGACGGCGCGGTTGGCCCCTATGACCGCCTTGAAAGCGGGTGTGCTGCTGTTCGCCGTCTCCACTGTTTTGCTGGCGCTTCTTCTGGCGGCTGGATTCCAGGCGGCGTTTCTGCTGGCGGCGGTGGCGTTTAGCCTGTCCATGGGGATATGCGTGTCCACAACGTTGCGCATGTTGCTGCTGGCGGTGGATGTTTCCGAGACGTCGGCCATTATCTCGTCCATCAATTTGACCGCGTATGCGGGCACGTCTGCGCTGAGCATCGTCATGGGCGTGCTGGTGGGCATGTGCTCCTTTTCGGATATCCTGGCTTTCCTAGCCGTTATGACCGTTGTCGTGGCGGGCGTGGTCTTCGCTTACGACAGAAAGCCTGCCAAGGCCCGCTAGCGGTCGACTTCGTCCGAACCCCCCCCTTTTTTTTGCCTTCAATGCGTGTTCGCCTTGCCTTACTTTCGGCTATTTTATGCGGTCTGCCTGGGGTAATGCTTTGGTTTCTTAATTGTTGATTTGCGCTATTTTTGCTAGGATGCGCCTCAACATCGCGCAGGACGTTGCAGAAAACGCTGTGCTTGCCGCATGCGAGGGCTGCGCTGCTTCGGATCTCGCACGCTCCCTTCGCGCTTGCTGCGCGTCTTGCGAATTCGGAATGTGCGATGTTGCTCGGCCGAATAAGCGGCCGGTTGAATCGAAGGAGTCGGCAACGATGGCGTTGAAGAAGGTTTTCTGCATGCTTGCGGCGGCTGTGGTCGCGTCCTTTGCGTGGACGGCGATCTTCGGTGCTGTTTCCGCGCAAGCTGACGAATGGAACGACGAAGAGACGCAGACCTCGACCTTGTACTTTGCCTGCGTCATGGCGCAGGGAGCCCAACCTGCTTTGGTTGACCCGGGGAACATGGCTTTGGGCGTGGAGGGCACGCTGTACGATGACGCCGGGGCAGTGGTGGCGGTGGCGTCGTCGTCGGACAACGGGTACCTGGTGTTCAAGGGCCTGGCATGGAACGGCACGTACACGTTCAAGGTGACGGGCATGCCTGACGGCATGTTTCCCGTGCGGCATCAGTACAAGGCGGGATCGGACGAATACCTGATCACGGTCACGTCGCAGGGGTGGGTTCTGGTTGACGGGAAAAGCGGAAACGCTGCGGCTCCGACTCCGTCCTTTCCCGGCGTGAACCATCTTGGGGGCAAAACCCCGTTCAAGCTGTATTTTGATCGGCTCCCCTCTGTTTCCAAGACGGTGAACGGTGTCGATCGTATCGAATCCGAACCTGGCGATGAGCTTGTATTCGAGGTTTCCTCGACGTTGGGGTCGGCGGTGGGGTATACGTTCAGCTTCCTGCCGGCTGCTGATCTGCGCATTGCCTACGATTCGGTTGTGTTGAGCGATTTGGTTGATCCTATGCTGCAGGTTGAGCGCGTGGAGTGCTTTCTGGACGGGGATCTTCTTGCGCCTGAGGAGTGCGCTATCGTTCAGGAGGACCGCGGTGACAAGGGGACGTTCGTCTCTGCGGCGCTGACGCGCGAAAAGCTCGCGCAGCTTGTCGTGAACTATCCGGAAGCCGCTTCGTCTCATGAGGTTGTGCTGAAGGTTTCCGCCGTTTTGAAAGAGGAGGCTCGGCACCCGATCGAAAACGAGGGGACGTTCACGATAAACGGGTACGGCGCGCATAGCAACGTGGTTGTTGTGGTGCCGTCGACGATCGATGTTCCCGCGCGCAAGGTATGGGAGGGCGTGTCGGACGACTTTCCGGCTGTTGCGTTTCAGCTGTTGAGAAACGGCGAGCCTTACGGCGCGCCCGTTGTGCTCGACGGGATGGAGGACGAGTTCGAGCTTGCTCCCTGGCAAACGGCGTGGAGGAATCTTCCCAAGGCCGATATGCAGGGGCGCCCGTTTTCGTATACGGTGAGCGAAGCGTTCGTGGATCCGTCGGTTGCCGCTTTGTTCGAGGTGGACTATGCGTACGGCACGGATGCGGATCCTTCGATCGTGGTGACGAACAGGGCGCTTCCGGTGGTTCCGGGCGAGCCGGACGATCCTGAGCCCGGACCGGAGCCGGAGCCCGGCCCTGATCCCGATCCGGAGCCTGGTCCCGATCCGAAGCCCACGCCCAAGCCCGATGCTCCAAGCGGCGAGACTCCGCGCCCCCTGCCCCAAAACCCGCAGGCCAAGGCAATTCCGAAGACAGGCGACGGCTTTGCGTACGCGGATGCTGCCGCGCTTGTGGCGCTGTCCGGGGCGGTTGCGACGTGCGCTTTCTTCAGGCGGCGGCACGGCGAATCGTAAGCCGAGCTTCGCTGTGCAGGCGCCAGACGCTTGCTGGCGTTTGGGCTCGGATTCGCGTTTGGCGAGTTCGGGCCCTTTGGCTTGGGGTTGAGAAGCGCAAGCAAAAAGGCCAGACGATTGTCTGGCCTTTAAAATTCATGGTGGGCGATGAGGGATTTGAACCCCCGGCCTTGTCCTTGTAAGGGACCTGCGCTCCCGCTGCGCCAATCGCCCGAAAAACGTTCCGCCTTTCGGCGGGTTCCCATTCTCCCATAGAAGTTGCCATTGCGCAAATCGTTTCGTGCATGTTTTGCCCGATCGGCACCTCTCTGCACAAGAATTCGATGTGAAGCCGTTCCTGCTCTGGTTCGGGCCGTCGTCCTGCGCGAGCAAGGCAGGTGGAAACAGCGCGGCGCGCGACGTCGGTTCGCGTCCCGCTGATTTCAACCTGTCGAAGCGGCGCGCGGATTCGTCTTGCATGGATCGACCGTGCCTGTTTCGGCGTCGCGTTGACCTGCGACGTTGGTTTTGCGCTAGATCTGTGCTAGATCTGCGCTTGATTCGAGGGGCAACCCTGCTGGAATGCCGTGGCAATCCCGCTTGAAACAGTTGTCCATAGTGCTGGAAGTGCTGTAGATCTGGACGGTTTTTCAAGGAGAACTGCGTCATGTATCTGCTAGATGAGCTGGTCATACTGGTAGCAAGGAACCGGATGGCAAGGGGGTCTCATGAAGCGGGGCAAGACGATGGCGGTAGGCGTGGCGTGCGGTTTGGCATGCGCGGCGTGCGTGCTTGCCTATACGCAAGGCGTGCGCGGCGAGGCGGACGCCGCCCGCTCCGAAGCGTTGGCGCGCTACGGAGGGGAGCAGCTGGAAGTATGCGTGGCGAAGCGCGATATCGCGGCGGGCGAGGTTGTTGACGCCGGACTGATCGAAACTCGCTTATGGGTTGCGGACCTTCTTCCCAGCGAATCCATTCAAGACGCCGAAAAGGCGGTTGGTCGCAAGGCGTCTTCGACCATTCTTGCCGGCGAGGTTCTTTCGGAGCGTCGTTTTCGCGATTCGGGCGCGCAGTTGGAAGTCCCCGAAGGCTTGACCGCGGTCAGCGTGCCGGCGAAGGACGTGCAGGCTGTCGGTGGCGCTGTCGCGTCCGGGTCGCGCGTCGACATGTACGCAACGGGAGGGGCTTCGACCGAAGCGATCGCCAAAGACGTGCTTGTGCTGGCTACGAGCGCAAGCGCTGCAAACGGTTCGTCGGAGGCCAAGATGTCGTGGATAACGGTGGCTGTCGAGCCGGAGTCGGTGCAGGAGCTGGTTGCCGCTTCGCAGAAAACGGAACTGTACTTCGCGTTGCCGGCGGAGGGGGTAACGACGTCTGTCGGCGATTCCGGTTCGAACGAAGGAAAAGGGGGCGAAGGGAAATGACGATGCCGTCGGTGGCGCTTTGCGCAGATGCCGCTTGCTTGCAGCATCCGGAAACCATGGGGCTTACGGGGGAGAACCTGCTGTCTCAGGCATGGCTGCGCCTGTTCTCCTCGGCTGAAGAGGCGCGCGCGTTCTTGCGCGAAGATCGCCTGGTCGATGAGGTGTGGGTGGTTTCAAGCGAGGATGTGGCGCCCGTCAACTTGGCGGCTACGCTGAAAAGCGATCGGCCGGATAGGGTTGTGTGCATGCTGGCCTTCCAGGAGTCGGGGTCGCTCAAGAGCCGCGTAAGCGCAACGGGGATCGATGCGTTCTTGACGCGGCAGGCATTCTTGGGCCGTTACGCGCAGCGCAAGCGCCGCGCGGCGGCGGAGGCCGTTTCTGCAGTAGGCTCGCAGGTCGAGGGGCCTGCTCGAGCGGGGGACCAGGCTTTTTCCGCAGCTTCGGCCGCAACTGCGTCCGCAACCTCAGCTGCGGCGTCGGCTCCCGCGTGCGCTCTCCAGGATTTCGCGGCGAGCCGAACCCGGTCGTTTCCCGGCGCCTCGGCCGCGCCTGCCGCTGCTGCGCGTTCAGGTTCGGCGTTTCTCATGCCGGTGGTAAGCGGAAGCGGAGGGGCGGGCAAAAGCAGTATTTCAACGATCGCCGCCTTGCTGTCGCAAGGGCTTGGATTCGATACGCTGCTGCTCGACTTCGATTTGCAGTTCGGCGACGTGCCCGCCTTGCTGGGCGTTCGAAGCCCGTTGCGCATAGAAGATGTTCTGTCCGCTCCCGCCCGTCTTTCCGGCTTGCGCCCGGAGGGCCGCATGCCCGCCTTGCTGGCTGCTCCCGAGCGTCTTGAGGATGCGGAGGCCGTGGTGCAAGCAGCGCCCCAGCTTCTCGACGAGCTTATGAAGCGGTTCGATGTGATCGTCTGCAACACCGGCGCCGCTTGGGCCGAGCAGCATGCCGTACTGCTCGAGCGAAGCTCGAAGGCGCTCTTCCTTGTCGATCAGAGGCCATCTTCGCTGCGCGCCTGCCAGCATGCGCTTGATTTGTGCGTACGGTGCGGCATCGCCACCAGCCCGTTTCTCTTCGCGCTGAATCGTTGCGCCAAGAACGCTCCGCTCACGTCCATCGACGTGTCGTGCGCGCTGCAGGGCGCTCATGTTGCGGAGGTGAAAAACGGCGGGCGGGACGTCGAGGAGCTGCTGGGCGCGGGTATGCCCCTTGACCTGCTTGAATCGAAGAATGATCTGTGCACGAGCCTTGAGCGGCTGCTGCTCGAAGTGCTTCCCAATGCAAGCGCCGCTGCGGGCGAGAGCTTGTTCGGCACGCGCGGTTCGGGGCTGCGGCTACTGAAGGGAAGGCGCTCGCGGGGAGGAAAGCGAGGGCCGTCATGTCTTTGAGAGGGCGCGTGCTTGCCGTAGATGGAGGATGCGCTCGAAAGGACCGCGTTCGTCCGTTTGGCCTGGAAGATTTGAGAAGCCAGATCCAGCGGTACGTTTCGATAGACGACATCGCTTCGATGATGGCTGAAAATCCCGGCCGAGCTCGCAACGAGTTGAAGTGCGCTTGCCGTCAATCGTTCGAGGACTCGTCGTGGGCATCGCTTTCCGAGGATCGTCGCCGCACCTTGGTCGAGCAACTGGTTGACGAGGTGTTCGGGTTCGGTCCGCTTCAGCCGCTGCTTGCTGACGACAAGGTCACTGAGATCATGGTGAACGGGCCCGACAGCGTGTATTTCGAGCGCGACGGCAAGCTGCACCGCAGCGATCAGCGCTTTGCGAGCGTCGATCAGCTGCGGGCGTTGATCGATCGCATCTTGGGTCCGCTCGGGCGGCGCGTCGACGAAGCGTCGCCGCTGGTGAACGCGCGCTTGCCCGAGGGGCATCGCGTGCATGTGGTGATACCTCCGCTTGCGCTTGACGGACCCGTTATGACCGTGCGCAAGTTCACCAAGCGCGTCATGAAGCTTGAGGACATGGTTGCGCAAGGGTCTTTCGATCAGGTTATGCGGCAATGCTTGGTGTGGGCCGTTTGCGCGCGCAAGAGCATCGCCGTGTCTGGGGGCACCGGCAGCGGCAAGACCACGTTGCTCAACGCGCTTTCGTGCGCGCTTCCGCAAAGCGAGCGCATCATAACCATCGAGGATTCTGCGGAGCTTCGGTTCCTCGAGCATCCGCACGTGGTTCGCTTGGAAGCTCGTCCCCGTTCTGCGGAGGGCACGGGCGAGGTGTCCATTCGCGAACTGGTCATCAACGCGCTGCGAATGAGGCCCGACCGGATTGTGGTGGGCGAATGCCGCGGGGCGGAAGCGATCGACATGCTGCAGGCCATGAACACGGGTCATTCCGGGTCGCTAACCACCCTGCATGCGAATTCCCCGGCCGACGTCGTGTCGCGGCTGACCACGATGGTTCGCTACGCGGTGGATCTTCCGGTTGACGTGATCGAGTCGAACGTGGCAAGCGCCTTCGACGTCGTTGTGCAGACGACGCGCTCCTTGGATGGGCGTCGATTCGTTTCAGAGGTGGCTGAACTTGAGTTCGACCAGGAACGGCGTCGTTGCGAGGTGCATACGTTGTTCAAGCGCGAAGCCTCGTCAGACGCGGGCGTGTGGTCGGCTCCTCCTCGGTGGCTTGAGCAGCTGCCGCGCATGGGCGTTGCCGATTGGAAGGAGGTTGAGCGGTGGAGGTCTATGGCGTGCTTGGCGGCGTAGGGGCGCTTGCGGCATTCGGGTTCGGGCTTTCCACGGTGCTCGCGGCCGGCGCCCGCCCGCTTGCTCCAGCCTTCGGATCCGCTTCGGTTGTGCCTCGGGGAAGAACGGGTCGTTTGGCGTGGCGGTTGAGAAACGGGGTTCGGTGGGCGCGTCCTGCT
This sequence comes from Paraeggerthella hominis, assembly GCF_021044775.1. Classification (NCBI taxonomy): domain Bacteria; kingdom Bacillati; phylum Actinomycetota; class Coriobacteriia; order Eggerthellales; family Eggerthellaceae; genus Paraeggerthella; species Paraeggerthella hominis. Next base: position 150,881 of record NZ_JAJNOQ010000004.1, on the reverse strand, counting down.
TCCCGGTGGCTGTTACGACGTCCCGGCTTGGAGGATTTGGCTAAGGAGGCGGTTTGGGTTGCTCGGGCTCGTGGTTTTTCGGCTTCCGAGGAATCCTTGCTTTCCGTGTTCGTGGTATGGGCGGGCGCGTTTGCGGCGGCTTTGAGCTTGGCGACGTCTTCTTGGGTGTGCGGCGCGGCGGTTTCGGCGTGTTCGTGCGCAGTTATTGCTGCTCGGTTGAGGGCTGTGCGGGACAAAAGGCGCGAGGCTTTGCGGGAATCCGTTCCCGACGCTTTGCGGTCGATGGGCACGTGCTTTCAGTCGGGACTGTCTCTTATACAGACGTTTCAGCAGGTGGCCAACGAGTCGAAGGGTCCTTTGAAAGAGCTGTTCGAACGTGCGGCCGGTCGTATGGAGGCGGGGCGCGGGGCACATGAAGCGCTTGAAACGCTGCGAAGCGGAGCGTCGGTGCCCGAGCTGGCGTTCGTCGCGGTTGCGTTGGATGTGCAGCACCAGGCGGGCGGCAGCATGCGGCAGGTGCTCGATGCTGCGCGGGACATGGTGGAAGGCGAGCTGGATTTGAAAAGGTCGTTGCGCGTTCAAACGGCGCAGGCCAAGCTGTCGGCCCGCGTGGTAAGCGTCATGCCTTTTGCCCTGATAGCGGTTTTCTCGCTTGTCAGCGAGGGGTTTCTCGAACCGTTTTTCGAAAGCCCTCTGGGTGTGGCTCTTTTGGCGCTTGCGCTTGGGATGCAGGCGGCGGGCGTGCTCGCCGTGCGGCGCATGCTGGCTGTGGAGGTGGACTGATGTTGCTCGCGGAGCTTTCGTTTGCGTTAGCCGCCGGTGCTGCTTTGACGGCCGGAATCGGCGGGTGGTGCTTTGCCGCGACGTGGGCCGATGCGCGGGCTGCAGCGTGTCGGCGCAGGCGTGCGCGCGCCTCGCTGGAGACGGAGCCAATGCGCGCGGGGCGCGGGGTCGTTGGCTATCTGCAGCGATTGACCCGGCTGCTTGCCTTGGGCGCCACCAGGCCGCTTTCGGGCGGCATGCGTTCGGCCGGTGCGCAAGCCTGGTTGTCCGAGCATGCGAGGAAGGCGGGTTTGAAGGACGGCGTTTCCGCGCAGGGGTTCGTCGAGGCGTCCGTGCGCCTTGCAGGTGCGGGCATGCTGGTTGGCGTGGCGGCAGGATTGCTGTTCTCGGTGGAGCTGGCGGCGATCGGGGCGCTGGCTGGGGCAACGGCGGGGGCGACGTTGCCCGCGCGGGCGGTTCGCAGGGCCGAGCGACAGCGCGTCGAGGCGCTTGGCAGAAGCCTGTCGGAAATGCTCGAAGTGGTGTCTTTGGGATTGAGAAGCGGGCTTTCGTTCGACAGGAGCTTTCAGCTGTACGGAACCCATTTCAACACGCCCTTCGCTCAGGAGTGCGCCGCAGCGCAGAGAGCTTGGACATCGGGGCTTTCCACCAGGGAGGACGCGCTTCGCAGCTTGGCTGCCTCGTACGATGCACCCGCGCTTGGGCGGGTGGTGGAGAACGTGGTCAGGTCGCTGCGCTTCGGGACGTCCCTTGCGGAGATCCTGGAGGCGGCTTCGGTGGAAGCGCGCGCGGAGCATCGCGCTTACGTGGAGGAAAGCGTGGCGAAAGCGCCCGTGAAGATGATGGTGCCTACGGGGACGCTCATCCTGCCAGCTATGCTGCTGCTGGTTTTGGGCCCCGTGCTGCTTGAACTGATGGAGGGGTTTTGAAATGGCCCCCGGAGCAAGGAGGAACGCTCATGGACGAATACCGCAGGTTGTTGGCGAAGGCGACGTGTCAAGCGGGCCGTTTGCGACGTCGGGAGGAGGGGCAGGGAACCACGGAATATGCGATTTTGGTCGGCGTGCTGGTGGTCATTGCGATTATCGCTATCACGGTGTTCAGGCCCAAGCTCCAAGAGCTTTGGAACGCCATCGCGGAGGGCATCAACGGGCTGTAGCTTGGCTTGATGGGCGGATTCCCTGGAAATGTGCAGGTCAGAGCACGGTGGAGTTCGCCATTGTTGCGGCGGCGTTCATCTCGGTCCTTGTGGCGTTGGGGGCGTTGTGGCGCTCATTGAAGAGCGGCTTGTTCGTGGATCACGCCTTGGCTTCGGCTTCCCATCATGTTCAAGGGGTGCTGGCGGGCGGTATCGCGGACGTGTTCTTGTACTGAAGGCCGGAAGGCGCGAAGGAGGTGGCATCGGGAATGGCAAGAGATACGGCGACGGCGCTGCGCGCACGCGAGCCTGTTGGGCAGGCGACGGTGGAGGCGGCTGCTTTGATACCGGTTCTGCTGGTCGGGCTTCTGCTGCTGATACAGCCGGCGATCGTGCTGTACGACCGCATGGTCATGCACGCGGCCGCTTCCGAGGCGTGCCGTCTTCTGGCAACCAAGACCGATGCCGCAGGCCCGATGGACGAAAGCTGCGAAGCGTTCGTGAGGCATCGCTTGGGAGCCGTGCCTTCGATCTCGTGCTTTCACGTTCACGAAGGAGGTTGCAGCTGGGGCATTGTCCTCGAGGGCGACGAGCAATCCGACGCGGTGAGCGCGACCATCTCCAACGAGCTGCGGCCGTTACCGCTGCTGGATGCCGGAGCGGCTTTGCTGGGCCTCGTGAACGAACGGGGGAATCTTGAAGTGCGGGTGAGCTGCCGGCAGCCCGTGCAGCCTGATTGGGCGAGCCGCATGGAGGCGGGCCGAAACCCGAAGGATTGGATAGGGGCGTGGTTGCAATGAGGTGGCGCGATCCGTTTCGCGACGAAACGGGGCTGACTTCGGCGGGGATGGTCCTGGCGCTGCTGCTCACCTTGTCCCTCGTGTTCTCGGCTGGGCAGGTGTGCCGGGTGAACGCTGCGGCTTCGGAGGTGCAGAACGTGGCCGACGCCGCCGCTTTGGCAGCTGAAAACGAAGTGGCCGAGTTCATGGTGGTCGTGCGCGTGTGCGATGCGGTGGTGCTCTCGCTTTCGCTTACGAGCCTTGTGGCGACGGGCTTGGGCGTGGTCGCCCTGTGCGTGCCGACGATGGCGTCGGCGTCCGAAACGCTGCTCAAGGCGGGCCGCGACGTGTCCCATGCGCGCGATTCGTTTGCTGAGAAAGCGGCTTCGGGCTTGAATCGTTTGCAGCGCCTTTTGCCGTTCTTCTCGGGGGCGAGCGCCGCTTCGGTGGCTGCGGCGAACAATGCGGGTGCGTCGAATTACGTGGCGTTGGCGGTCCTGGCTCCTTTCGAAGGGAAGGACATCGCCGTTGGAGCGCATGAGGGTGCGTCGACCGTGCAGGACGAGGTCGACCGCGACGCTTCCGACGTGAAGCGTGCGGCTGAAGAGGCGGAACGTGCTGCCGAGCAGGCGAACGAGGCGAAGAGAACCGCTTTCGAGCGCGATTGCGGTGCGAATCCCGAAGCCTGCATGTACGAGCGCGCGTCTGCGCTCGCGGGAATGTCGGGGTTGGAGAACCCGTTGTACAAAAGCGTTGACGCATGGTCGTTCTCGGTTGCCCTCAAGCGGGCCCAGGCCTACTACCCGCGGCGCCTTGCGATGGAGGCTCCCGAGGGGTCGTCCGTCGGGGATCGCGCTCGATCGGCGCTTCGCTCGAGGTTCTACGCGTTCGCTTCGGAAGAGGTTGCGCGCGGGTACGTGCGGGAGACGGAGGATTCTTTCGATGCGCTGTTCCCGCGCTTGCCGAAAAACACCGCGGAGATGAGGGCTACCAGCCTGTATACCGAAGCCGTCTACCCATGTACGACGGATTCCGAGGGGCGGACGACGATGCATGCTTGGCCGGGGTGCCCGGGCGCCAGCGGAGCGGACGGCTTCGGCTCCATTGCGCACATGGAAGCCGGGTCGTACCCGACGTGCGCCCAATGCGAATTCTCGGCTTCCAGCATGGGCAAGGTTGCCGCCGCATCAAGCTCGATCGAGAACGGCTTCGAGTACCACTACGAGGCGGTGGCGGTTGCGGTGGAGCGCTACGAGAAGGCACGCGCGGAGCTCGATCCTTTGTCGAGCGAGGTCAAAAGCCGCGTTTCCGGCCTGCTTGACCGTATTCGCGAAGCGGTGGGCCATGCCTGCGACATGCGCATAAGCGCCGAGCCGCCCGGAAGGTTCGGCGTGGTGGTCCTTGCGGCGAACACGGGAAGGGAGGCGGCGTCGAGCGGGTTCGCGAGTTCGTTTGTGCAGGGGTCGCAAGCGTTGGGGGCTTGCGCGGCCGTTTCGGCAGCCACGCTCGGATCCGATCCGTCGGGCGAGGGGGCGAACGTGATCTCGTCGGTGTTGGACGGCTCGCCGGACGCGGGCGTTGCCACGGGCGCTTTGAGCGCGGTGCTCGATTGTTGGTCGGCATTGCTCGAATCGTACGCGCGCGGGCAAGAGGCGCTTGACGACGCCGTTTCGACGGCTCTCGACGGCATGCCTTTGGCGGGGAACAGCGGTTTGGGTCCCTGGGCGGCGCGGGCCCTTCGGGATGCCATCGCGGCCGTGGGGCTTCAACCTGCAAACCTCGATGCCTTGAAGCCCGTGCTTGTGAACTCGGCGCATGTTGCGCGGGCCGACGGGAGCGCTTTCTCCGCGCGCCTGTTGACTTTGAAAGAGCAGGCGATCGCGCATCCTGCGCAATCAAACGACGTGTTCACGTCGATGGTGGGCGCGGTGGAACAAGGGGCGATCGAGGAGATCTCGTCGTTCGACGGGAAGGTGCAGATAGCCGTTGTGGAGCTGTTGGGCGAGGGAGGCCCGTCCGTTTCTATCGAGATCACCTTGCCGCCCGTTGTGAAAGATGCGGCGATCGACGTGGTCGAGCGCGCAGCCGACGAGGTGAGGGCCGTGTACGCGCACGTGACGGGGGTGAGGGTATGGGAGTAAGGCGAAAGCTTCGAGAATCGGGCCAGATGACCGTTGAGCTTGCGGTGGCGTTTCCGGTGCTTATCGTTGTGGCCGTGGTGGCGACGAACGCGCTCCTGTTCTTTTCGGAGTGCGCGGCGTTCGACAATGCGTTTCGCGACGCCGTTCGGATACATGCGACCTCCCCTGCTTACGGGCAGGGCGTCGAGCAAAGCCGAGCGCAGGTGGCGTCCGACCTTGCTGCATCGTTCGATCGCCCCTTCGAGACGACGCAGGTTTCGGTCGAGGGCGCAGCGGCGGGGCATACGCGCTTCACGGCTACGCTTGAGTTTTCGCCCACCTTGTTCGGACTTGGTTTGAAGTCGTCGGTGTTCGGGGTTGTGCTTCCTTCCTTGAACCATACGGCGTCGTTCGTGGTGAGCTGCTACAAGCCGGGGGTGATCGTATGAGCACGATGAAGGGCAAGGATCGGGAGCGAGCGTTTGGCGGGGAGGATGGTTCGCTCCGGAAAACGATGGCGCGCCGTGCGAAGCGAGCGGGTCTGGCGGTGGTTGCGATCATATCCGCAGCCTCGTTGCTCGACCTGGCTTTTCAGCTTGCGCGGCCGGGCCCTCTCCAAGAGGCCGCGGTCGAGGCTTTGCGGGGAGCGGGAATAATCGGGGAGCCTTTCGATTCGGCTGCTCGCTCGACCGAATCCTTCGGGTTACAGCGGCTTCCCGAGGGCTTTGAGGACGAGGTCGGCCTGCCCGATGGCGCCGACGACGTGCGGGTGGACGCTCGCGCGGGCGGCGGGGTGGTGGGGTTCGTGGTTTCCGAGGAATCGGAGCGCGCGTTCGATTCGTCTCGGGACCTGCTGCTGCAAAGGGGCTGGACCGCAATGGAGGGAGGGCGGATCGACTGCGGGTCGTTCGTGAAGGGCTCGGGGGCGTATCGCTGGCTGTTCGTCGTCTGCACGCGCGTGGGCGATGCGACGAGCGTGACCGTGCATTACACGATGGAAGGAGGGGCGTCTTGATGTGCGTGCAAGATGAGGAAGAGGGAGGGGCTGCTTCGGGGAGCGTCGGCGGCGAGGGTCGGGGCATCGACGCCGATCGCCGCGCCCCGTTGGATTGCGCCTCAGCGAGCGTCGTGCCGTTGGCCGTGGCGACCGGGTTCTTGCGCAGGGCTCGAGGCCTGCTGTTGGCCAAGCCGACGGACAAGGCGTTGCTTTTGCTGCCGTGCAGCGACGTGCACACGGTGGGTATGCGGCGTCGCCTGGACATTGCGTTCGTTGATGCGGAAGGGGTTGTGATGAGGTCGTGCCGGGACGTCGGTCCTTTTCGCAGACTGCGCGAGCGGGGCGCCGCCGCCGTGATCGAGCGGTTCTCGTCGTGCGCTGCGCCCTGGTTCGAAGAAGGGGACCGCATAGGGTTGGAACGAGTGAAAGGAGAAAGATCGTGAAGACGTGTCCAGTGTGCGGTTCGGGGGCGTTCGACGACGCCGAGGTTTGCTACGGGTGCTTGCACCGGTACGGAAGCGATTCCTTTCAGGGAGGGTTGTCGTTGCCTCGGCCCGCTGCGCCTGTTGCGCGGCAGTCCGGCGGCGTGCGCGACGGTGCGGTTGGCTCGGAGCTTGCCGCTCAACCGAAAGGCGGGGAGGTCGCGACGTCGGGTGCGGCGGGCGAATCGGCTGAAGAAGGGGCGGTGCCCGCTCGGACGGGCGGATTCGCCGGCGAGGCCGCCTGCGAGGCTGCAAGGGAGCTTGGGGTTGTCGAGGGTGCAAGCTGGACGCTTCGCTTCGAGTTTCCCGGCTTCGCTCCGGTTTCCTGCTCGGCTGGCCGGCATGAAGGCGCCGCAGCTGGTTGCGCCGGCGGTTCGTCAGGCGGCGGGGCTGCGGCGGTATCGTCTGAGCCGAAGAACGATGCGTGCGGGTTCATCGTTCGGTTCCAGCCCGATGCCCCGCGCGACGAGGGTGCTCGGCGCCGTCCTTCGCACGGCAGCCACGTGCGCGCCTCGATGATCGATTCGCGCATGCTGTCCCCGACGATGGAGAAAGCATGACCGGGCACGCTGCGCTCGGCCTGGTACTTGCCGCTCTTGTCGGCGCAGCGCTGGGGTGGCGTTCGGTTCCCTGGGCGGCGGATGCGCTGTTGAAGCGGGCGTACGACCGTGCGACAACCTGGTGGTGGCAGTCCTTCGAAGGATACCGGTCGTTCAAGCGGGCTTTTCCCGATCGGCCGTTGTCGGTGTCGGCGCGGGGCGAGGAGGGGGCCGTGGCTTTGTGGCTCGAAGACGCCCTGAGGGCTGCCCGGTCGGGATGCCTTGCGCAGGAGCGGGTTCAAGCGTTGAAGGAAGCAGGCTTGGAGGTGTCGCCCGCGAGCGCGGCGCGCACGGAGCGCGAGCAGGAAAAGCGGTGCTCCTTTCCGGCAACCCCGCGCAAAAGGGCGGCGCTTGCGCTGGCTGGAGCTGCATCGGGCGTCGCGATCGTTCTTACGGGCTTGCCTGCGGTGCCGTCAGCATGCCTGGCGGTGTGCGCGTTCTTCATGCTGGCGGCCGTTGCGTGCGATCTTCGCGCTCGCATGCTGCCGCTCGAATGCTGCATTGCGCTGGCTGTTGCGGGGGCGGCGTTTCAGGCGTCGTGGGCGGGCGTTGCAAGCATGGGCGCCGGATGCGCGTTCGGGGCGGTCGTGGTTGCGGCGTGCTTCGCCGTGAACCGTTGGTGGGGTGCGCGCGGGGCGGCCCCGATCGGGCACGGCGACGTGCGGTGCATGGCGTCGCTTTCCCTGGCTACCGGGGCGGCGGCGCCGGTGGGGCTGGCAGCGTGCTACGCAAGCGCCGGCGTGGTTGCGGCAGTGGGCTTGGCAACGCGCAAGCTCTCGCTTCGCGACGGTATCCCCATGGCACCGTTTTTAGCATTGTGGCTGATCGGCGGCGTATACGTTGCCGTATGCATGTAAAGGAGCCGGCGCTGTCGGGCGTTGGCGAAGCCGAATCAAGGAGGAGTTATGGAAAAGCAGGAGAACGTATGGTCGAAGCAGAGCAAGGTCAAGGCGCTTTTGGTTCGCGGGGAGGAAGACGGCGGTTCGGAAATCGTTCAAACGGTCATCGTGCTGGGGTTCGCGGTCGGCTTGGGCGCGGCGTTGATTCTGCTGCAGGGCAACATCCAAAGCGCCATCACCAAGGCGGGCACGTCGGTGACCGATATGTTCTCGAAGGTCACTTCGGGCGCGGCGTGAGGTTTTGCGGCCTGTGCGTTCCGCTGCGCAAAAGCCGCGCGCAGGCATGCGCCGAACAGGGAGGAAGCGTCGTCGCGTTCGTGGTGTCGCTTCCGATCCTGTTGGTGTTCCTGTGCGGGATTCTCGATGTCGGGCGCGCGGTGTTCTTGCGGGTTGCAGTGGACGATGCGGCTCATGCGGCATGCGCGGCTGTCTCGACGGCGCCTGCCGGAGGTGCGACGCCGATTGCGTACGATGCGGCGCTCAGGGCCGCGCCCGCCTTGGGCGCCGAAGGGCTTGCCATGCGCGTTGTCGTGGAATACGAAGCCGAAGAGGTCGTCTCTTACGATCATCACGTTTACGTGGATGCGGGCGAGTCGTTCGAGACGCGTCCGGTGCGGCTTCTGCGCCAACCCGTCGAGGTTGCCGTGCGCCTTGAAGGGCGGTATCTCACGCCGATAGGAAATGCGTTGGCTGCGGTAGCGGGCAATGCCGAGGGGCGGTTTTCGTACGAATCCCGTTCGGCCGGAGCTGTCGCCGAAGGGTAGGGAAGGGGGTCTTGATGGTTCGCTCGGATAGAGGGAGCGAGACGGTGCAGTTCGCGATTGCGGCGCCGTTGCTGCTGCTGGTGGTGTTCTCGACCATGCAGGTGGGCGGCATGATGCTTGCGGCAACCCAGCTGTCGTCCGATATCGTTCGGGCGTGCCGTCAGCTCGACGTGGCCGGGCTGCGGCATGCCGCCGACAAAGAAGCTTTCGTCAAGGCGGGCATCTTGGGCTCGGCTACGCAGTTGAATCCTGAGAACTTGAGCGTCGATCGGGTCCTATCCCGCTCCGAGGAGGTTGAGGCGGCGGGCTTCTCGGCTTCCGGCGAGCCTGTCGATCGCCGCTCGAAGGTGACGTCTCTTTCCTATGAGGTGCGCTACGACGTTCCCTCGATCCTGGATGTGCCCGGCTTGAGCGGTCGCTCGTTCGCTCGCCAAGTCGATTGCCGCTACGTCGAAAGCTGCGCGGTCGAGATCCAACTGGGGAGGGCGTCGTGAGCCGCCGGTTGCGCTGCAACGAGGCGGCGAACATGCTGCCCCTTGCGGTGATCGCGCTGTTCTTCCTTTTCTCGGTCTCGTCGTTCGCTATCGACCAGGGGATTGCGTACTCCGCGAAAGCAAGGCAGGAGAACGCGCTGGATGCGGTTCGCTCGGCCTGTATGGATCCGACGTTCGCCTTGTACGCAAAAAACGTCGAGGATCCGGGACGGGAGGTTGCCGAGCTTGTTGTTCGCACGGCCCGGGAGGAAGGGTTCGCCGGTTCTGCAACGGTGTGGTTCTACGAGGCGGCGGAATCCTTGCTGCCGTCGTCCGAACGGCTTTGGGGGATAGGGGTTCAGCTTGAAGAGGATGCTCCTACGGTGTTCGCGCGCGGCTTCGGGGTGCCGAGCCTGCCCGTCGCCTCGCATAAGGTGATGGTGGCCGTGCCCTACGCGAGCGAGCGCGCATGGCGGCCGGATGAACGACGGTGCGGCAGGTACGGGGCGGATGCGGGATCGAACGGCGTTTCGTTCGTTCCCATGGGGTCGTTGGAGGAGTATCCCGCTCCCTTGGTGGAGGCGTTGCGTTCGGCGCTGCCGGAGCGGCAGGCCGCGTAAAGGGAAGGAGCGTTGAAATGACGATGGACGGTTTGCGACCCTCGACTCGAAAAGGAGGGTTCGCGCAGCGAGCGTCGAAGGCTGCCGATGCGCAAGCGGACGGCGCGTCTGCACGGACGTCCCGATACGGAGGCTTCGATCGAGGCGGGCCGGTTGCGCAGGCGCCGGATTCCCCTTCGGTCGAGCCTCGCCCTTCCGGCGCTCGGTTGCCGGATGGTTCGCAGCGAACGTACCGGCGCGTGCGGATGCTTGCCGCGCTGGTCGCCGTGTCGGTCGCCGTGTCGTTTGCAGCGATCGTCTACGGTTTGTGGGCGCGGGCGGCTTCGGCATCGGCGGTCGAGGAGGCGACGGCCGGAGCGGCCCCCGTGTTAGTGGCCGCCACCGACATTCGCGCGGGCGACGTGCTGACGTCGGAGTCGTTCGTGGAGAAGGACATACCCGCCGCGTATCGCGCGTCCGAGGCTATCGGGCTTGCGCAGATGGGCCAGGAGGGTTTCGAGGGCAGATGCGCGCTCGTGGACATGGCTGCTGGAACGCAGGTGCTGCCTTCGTTCGTCGCAGGTTCCGCCGATGGCGGTCGCTTGTCGGCTCGCCTTCATGCCGGGATGGAAGCGGTTACCGTGGGGGTGGATGCGGAAACGGGCCTTGCCGGTCGTATCGGCGTGCATGACACGGTGCGCGTGGTTTCAGCCGAAGGCTCTTCTTCGGGAGCCTCCGTTCTTTCCACGTTGTGCGCGCAGGCGCGGGTGCTTGCGGTAGGCGACGCCGCCGCGTCCAGCGACGGCTCGTACGCTTCGGTTACGGTGGAGGTGAAGCCCGAGGAGGCCGATGCGATTCGCGAGGCCCAGTACGCCGGGCGGGTGAGTTTGGTGATGATTTCCTCGGAAGACGCCCTGCTTGGAGGCGATGATCGTGGATAGGGCGATCGAGCGTTCGCTGAAGGGCGCCGTGCGCGACGAGGTGGCCCTTCAGCTGCGAGGCGGGCAGTTCGACGAGGCGGCGGTCGAATCTTTGATCAGGAGCGCGGTGGGCGCGGCTGCTCGGGATTGGGGGCTTTTCCTGTCACCTTTGGAATCCGAAGCGCTTGCGCAGGCCATGATAGACGACTTCCTCCATTACGGGCCGCTGCAGCCGCTTCTCGAAGATGCCTCCATCACCGAGATCATGGTGAACGGAGGGGGCGTCGACGCGTCCGATCCCGCGCTGCCTTTTCGGGACCCCGTGGTGTACGTCGAGCGGGCTGGGATGATCGAGCGCAGGCCCGACGTGGTGTTCGACGACGCGCAGCACGTTCGGCGCATCATCAACAGGATTGCCGAGCAGGCGGGCATGCGCTGCGACGAATCCCATGCCATGGGATGCGCTATGCTGCCGGGAGGCCGTGCCCGCGCAACCTACGTGGTTCCTCCCGTGGCGCCGGACGGGCCGGCGCTCAACGTGAGAACGTTCTCGGCCGATGCGCTGGGGATCGGCGATTTGATCAGCGTCGGGACCCTTTCGGAGGTCATGGCCGAGTTCTTGTGCTCGGCGGTGCAATCTCGCTGCCCCATGGTCATATCAGGGGGGACGGGGTCGGGCAAGACCACTTTGCTCGGCGCGCTTTCGGGGTTCATTCCGCCTGACGAGCGCGTTATCACCATAGAGGACACCCCGGAGCTGAGGTTACTGTCGCCTCATGTGGAGCGCATGCAGACGCGCGAGGCGAACGCGGAGGGCGAGGGCGCGGTGAGCATGCGCGATCTGGTGACGCTTGCTTTGCGACGTCGTCCTGATCGCATCGTCATCGGCGAATGCCGTGGGGCCGAGGCGTACGACATGCTGCAGGCTATGCAGACGGACCATCCCGGGTCCATGACCACCGTGCATGCGAACGACCCGGCGAACGCTATCAGCCGCTTGCGAACCATGGTCGGGTACGCCGACGGGGATTTGAGCCGCGAGGTCATCGTTCAGCAGATCGCCGAATCTTTGCAAGGCGGCTTGATCGTGCATGTCGAGCGCTTGCGCGATGGCAGGAGGAAGGTGACAAGCATCGTCGCAGTGGATTCTTTGCCCGAGGGAAGTTCGGTGATACTGCGTTCCGAGCTGTTCTCGTTCGAGGTGGAAGGCGTTGATGCGGCGGGCGCGATTGCGGGGGCATGGCGTGCGCGGGGCGTGCAGCCGCAGCGCATCAAGGAGCGTATGCGAACGGCGGGGGCGTGGTACGACCCTGCGTGGTTCTTCTCGGCGTGACAGGGGGCTTTCATGATTGGTCTCGCACTACCGGCGGTTTTGCTATGCGCTTGCTCTGCCTTGTCGTTGATCGCGTTCTCCTCGTATCGACGGCAACGCGCCGAGCTGCGATCGCGCAGCTTGGGCGAAACCGAGCTGTACGCAGCCGGGAAGGCTGCTGCGGCTGCACGCGCAAAGGTTTCGCGCAGCCCGCTTGCGACGATGCTGCACGAGGCGGGTATCGAAACCGTTCCCTCGATGTGGGTTGCGCAGGCTCTGTGCGCGGTGTTCCTTGCAGGGTGCTTGGCGGCGGCGCTTTCGGGAAGCTGTCCCGTTGGCTTTTTCACGGGCGGTGCGGCGGCCGCTGCGATTTGGCTGCGGGTGGGCGTGCTGCGAGCACGCAGGAGCGCGCTTCTGGACAGGCAATTCTGTCGGGCCTTGCCTCAGATTGCGGGCGGCGTCCGCAGCTCGCTAACGCTTGAGCGCGCGATACGCGCGGTTGCGGCGCATGTGGACGACCCGCTTCGCGAGGAACTTACCCGCGTGCTTGCCGACGCTGCATACGGGACGTCGTTGAACGTGTCGCTTGAGGAGATGGCTCGCAGGACGGCCAGCCCTGACGTGCAGGCGTTGGCCGCCGCCGTTCGCGTGCAGCAACGTTTCGGAGGGGCGATCGCTCCTGTGCTCGACATGATCGCTGCGCACGCGAACGTGCGCTTGAAGATGAGCCGCGAACTGCGTACGGAGCTCGCGGGCACGCGGTTGGCGAAGTGGTTTGTTGCGGCGGCCATGCCGGCCATCTTTCTGCTCATGTTCGTCGCCAATCCTGATTTCGCGCGCTTTTACGCAGAGGAGCCGCTCGGGTGGGCGGTGGCGGGGGTGGCTGCGTTGTGCGAGGTCGGCGGCTTGCTGGCGTGTCGGCGCATAACGAGCGTATCGAATAGTGGTCGGTGACGGGTCCGAGGGCGAATTTTGGGATTCTCATTCGTTTGAAAGGGGGCGATCGTGTTGGACGTTGTGGTTATGGGATCGCTGCTTATGTTGGGGGCGTTGCTCGGGCTTGCATCGTACGAGATCTTGGTTCGTTCATGCGCGCCGCAACCGCGCGGCTTCGCCGTGCCGGCGCGACGCGTGCGCGCGGTTGAACCTGCCCGCGCCGAAGGAGCTTTACGTCGCTGCGCGCGCGAGGCGCTGTCCGCTTTGTCCTGCGGCCTTGACCGCTTGGCTCCGGTTGCCCGCGCGGATATCGATGTGCGTCGCGACCGTTTGGCGCGGGCGGGCGTTCGCCTTGAACCGGAAACCTGGCGTAGCCTGCGTGTTGTCTGTGCTGTTGCGGCGGGTCTTTTGGCGACGCTTGCGGCAGCGTTTGCACCCGGTGCGCACGCTGCCGTGCGGATGCTTGCCTTTTGCATAGGGGTTGTTGCGGGATGGATGCTCCCCGCTCTGATCGTTTCAAGCAAGGAAAAAAGTCGGCGTCGTGACATCGAGGCCGCCCTGCCCGAAGCCATGGAGCTTTTAAGCGTGGCGCTTGCCGCCGGATCCCCGGTCGAGCAGTGCTTCAGGGAGGTTGCGGAAAGCCTGAGCGGGCCTATTTCCGAGGAACTTTTCATTGTTGACCAGGAGGTGAACTTTCTGGGTCACTCGCGCGAGGCTGCACTTGAGCATCTTGCAGCGCGTTGCCGCAGCCAAGACGTATCCGCGTTCGCGGCGCACGTGACGCAGGCCATCACCCAAGGGTCGTCCATTGCCGAAGGGCTTGCGTCCCAGGCGGCCGTGGCGCGTGAAACGGCGCAGGCTGACGTGCTCGAGCGCATTCGCACGATGCCGACGAAGCTCGACATCGTGCTGTCGATGTGCTTTCTGCCGCCGACGGTTGCGTTGGTGGTGGTGCCAACCGTGGTCAGCTTGCTGGAGTTCTTGAACGACACGATGGCGTAGGGAGGACGGGTATGCAGTATGGGAAATGCGGGTCGCGTTCGTTTGCGAGCAGGGTTCGACGTGCGATCAAGTCGGCTTCGCGAAGGCCCGTCCCGATTGCCACCGCCGTGCTCGGGGCTGCGGTTGCGGCCTGGGCCGCCTTTGCGCTCGGTGGGTTTGCGGCCGGCTTCGAACGCGAGGGGCAAGCCGAAGCGCCCGCTCCTCTTCGGTGTCTCGAGGCGACGGTTTCCTGCGAAGGATGGTCGATCGGCAACGTTGCTTTAGGGGCTTTCGTCTCGGGGTTCTCGGTCGACGGCGAAAAAATCGACAAGCAGATGCTGTTCGAAGGGCCGGGCACGTGCGTCGTCGACGTTCCCGAAGGATTTTACGAGCTGTCGCTGCAACTGCCCGTGATTATGGTGGAGGACGGGTCGATGCGCGCTGCGGGGGATCCGGTCCCGATCCGATTCGGTGAGTCGGGTTCGCCTGCTCGGGCGGCCGTTGCTTACCGGGATATCGAATCAGCCGCGTTGCCCGATCAAGATCTGTCCGAAATCGCAAGGTCGAGCTTTCGCGATCAAAACGATGCCGAAAAAGCGCTTGCGCAGGCAAGAGCGAAGCGCGACGAAGGAAGGGGGTAGGGTATGCGCAGAGTTTACGCGAAAGCCGTTTCGCTGCTGCTCTCGGTGCTTTTGCTGGCGGTTGGGTTCGCAGCGTGCCTCCCGCGTGAGGCGTTCGGATACGAGTACCTGCATTCCGACACGACCAGCATCTACAATCGTGCTTGGATATCCGCGAGCCCTTCGGGCTATCTTGAGCTGATCGGCTCGGATCCGAACGGCCCCAGACCGGGCATGCCGAACTGGGAGCTTCCGGGCGGGACGAACGCTTACGTGGTGGCCTACCAGTTCGCGATTTGGGGAGACGCCGGCGGGCAGGACGACCTTGTCTGGTACACGGCGGGCAACGGAAGCTGGTCTAGGGGCGGCGCGAACATGGGCACCGGGGATTTGACCGGCAGCAAGAACGGCACGGGGTTCGGCTGCATCGCTACGTACGGGTACGGATGGGGCGGCACCGTCCTTTCGAGCCACGGCGGCCTGGACGAGCTCATGCACAACCATATCTACATTCACAGCACGATTGCCGGGGTGGGCGATACCGAGGGGACGGGCCTGCGCAATTACGGCAGCGTCGACTTCTGGCCGCGCGTCAGCATCCGCTACGATGCGAACGGCGGCTCGGGCGCGCCCGGCTCCCAGTACAAGTACATCGGCAGCGTTGGCGCGGTGTCTTCGAAGCTGCCCGTTCGCGTGGGGTATACGTTCGAGGGATGGTCGACCGAAAGACAGGGCCCTGTGAACGTTCGTCCTGGTCAGAAGATTGGCTATCAGGATTGGAACCTTCAGGTGGAAAGCCTTGTGCCGCACGGATGGAACAACGGGCCCTCTGACTTCTGGCGCGATCCGAGCGCGGGGCGTCCTTCGCCGAGCGGTTCGAACACCATCACGCTGTATGCCCAGTGGAAGCCTGTATCCTACGTTGTCTCGTACGAAGGAAACGGCGCGACCGGGGGATCGACGAGCGATTCCGTGCACGTGTACGACGCTCCCAAAGCCTTGACGATGAACGGGTACGAGCGCTCGTACCGGTTGACGTGCGACGCGCAAGGCGGGTCGATGGGCGTCGCCTCGCTGGCATGCGTTTGGCCGTGGGCGTCGTGGAACGCGCGTCCTGACGGCTCGGGCGAGTCCTACGGCGACGGCTCCCTGGTCAAGAACATGCGATCCACGAAGGGAAAGGCAACGCTGTACGCCCAATGGCGTCCCGGCGCCGTTGTTCTTCCTGATCCCGGGGAAAAGCCCGGGCACGTGTTCGAAGGCTGGTACTCGGCTGCGTCGGGAGGCGACTTCGTGGGCAGTGCCGGCGCGTCGATTTCGATAGCGGCCGATACGACGTGCTACGCGCGTTGGCAAGTGCTCGCCGAGGTGACGTACTATGCGGATGGACAGGTTCTTTCGGGGTTCGGGGACCTGCTGCCCGCGGGAGTGGCGTACCGAACGAGCACAGAGGCTGCCGCAGCGGCCGTCAAGCAGGATTGCGCGGGGTTCGAGGGGTGGTTCGTGGACGCTTCGTGCACGAAGCGCTACGCGGAAGGATCCCCGCTGCCAAGCGAAGGCCTTCGCTTGTACGGCCGCAACAAGGTTTCCGTGAGCTATGCGCAAACCGATCGCAGTACGGCGCTGTTCGCCGACCGCACGCTCTACGCCGATAAAGATGCAGGCTCGCTGCTTGATCGGGACGCGCTTCTGCCGCCGGGCGAAACGCTTTTCTACGGCGATCGGATCACGTTCGACCGCGGGCCTTCCGTGTGGTTCGAAGATCGCGATCGCCTGCGCGAAGCGTCGTGCGAGCCGGGCGCCTACGCTACGGCCGCAGCCGAAGGGCTGCCTGCGCGCACCGTGGTGCTCACGTGCAACACGATTGCGTACCTCAACTGGCGCATTCCCCTCTACGACGGCGTAGCCGTGTCGTAGAGGCCGTGTGGTAGAGGGGCTCCTGCGGGGTTGCTTTTTAGAGGGGGCCGACGGTGCTGCGTCGGCCCCCCGGCGGCTTCCCTTACGCTCGCGCGGCCGCCGCGTTGCCGCCGGCCCTCGAGCTTGACGCTCGCAGCTTTCCGGCAACCAGGCCGGACGCGATCAAAACGGAGGCGAACAGCAGCACGATACCGATATCGCCCAGAATGGGGCTGATCGCATCCCAGGACACGGCGTCAAGGCGAAGCGCTCGGCTCACGGCGTCGTTGAACCAGGACGCAGGCGTGAAGTACGCGGCCACTTGCACTTCGGGGGCGAGCAAATCCAGGCTGACCCATGCACCGCCCAAAAACGCCATGAGCAAGCCCAGCACGTTGCCCGCTGCGTTTGCGATGGGCTCGCTCGTTCCTATCTGTCCGAGCAAGAACCCGATGCCCAACGGAACAAGCGAGAACGCCAGCGAAGCGCCCAGCATCAAGGCTATTCCAGCGGGCGGCACGCTTCCTAGCGACGATCCGAACACCGCGATGCCCAAGCCGATGCTGAACCCTCCTATCATCAAAGTTACGGACAGGCAGCCCAAGGTCATCTGCAGCCCGTACGAAAGCGGGCTAACCGGCGACGAGACGTTGCGCCGGGATACGTCGGTGCGGTTGAACGAGTCCATAAGCAGGCTTACGCATACGATGATGGCCACCGTGAGCGTGTACGTGCTCCATTGCAGGTAGAACGCCAGCTGATCGGTAGGGGCTGCGGCGTCTGCCGAGGTGACGGCGTCCACGCTCGCCGTATGCGCGGCCGCCTCGTTCGCCTGCTTCACCAAGCTGTCTGCTTCGGCTGCTTCGTCAAGAGCGGCAGCGGCGGCCACCAGGGAAAGGTACCGATTGACATCTTGATCGAACAGCGATCCTGACATCGACTGGTAGCTGTAAACCGATTCCACAACGGGTGCGTCTCCGCCCGTCCTGGCTGCGTTCACGTACGCTTCCCCGAAGCCGTCGGGAACAATGAACAAGCATTCGACCAGGCCCGTTGCTACGGCGTCTTGCAAAGCGAGCGTGTTGTCCTCCACTTCGACCAGCGTCGCCCGTTCGGCAAGGTGATCTTCCAGGCCGCGCGACAGGTCCGACCCGTCCCGGTCGATCACGGCGATATTGGCCGTGTAGCTTTCGAATTCGTCTTGACCGGTGTCCGCGGCAACGCCGCTGGTGACGAACACGCCCATGGCACTCAGCCATACGGCGTACACCAGCAGGTACACAGGGTGGCTGAGTGCAACGCGAAGGGCTGCCTTAAAGATGCTCATAGCGTTGCCTCCTAATGAAAAGAGCGGACAGAGCGAACAGGACCGCGCCGAATGCAAGCAGAACGAGCATCTTCTCGAAGAACGGCCCCAGCGCGTCGTAGTAGTACAGGCTGTAGAACAGATCGGTCGTTAGCTTTGCGGGGTTCAACGTGGCGGTTATCGGAAATGCGCGGGCGATGCTGTCGGCAAGCTGCATGCACGGTTCGCCGTACAGGCCCGCGAACAGCGACAGGAAGCAAGTCGCGCCCGTCAGGATGCCCGATTTCGCGGGAAGGCTCATTTTCGGCAGCGCGCCGATAAGGGTGCCGAGCGCCGTGGCCAGCAGCGCGGCGGCCGCCAGTCCCACCATGCACAGCCCTTCTCTTCCTCCGAAGTCCACCCCTACGACGAAGCGAATGTAGGCGAACGCTGCCAAAAGGCATGCAAGGGCCAGCGACCAGCTTGCCGCCAACGTGGCTGCCAGCGCTTTCGTGCGGCTGATCGCGCCTACCGTGCGTCGCGCTCCCAAAATCGAGAGATTGGGTTGCATCTGGCATAGGGCGAACATGGAAACCTGGCTGGTGAACAGGGCCGCCATGCCTAAAAGCGCGTAGTAGAACCGAACGCTTTGGGAAGGCGAGCTGTGCGTGAGCGATACCTGTTCGGTTGCCGCCGGGGTGTCGAGGGCCTGCCGCACGGCGTCGGCGTCGGCCAGCGCAAGCGGGTTGGTGCGGGCGATCTGCGTCAAAAGCTCCGCGTTCTGCGCGTAGGAATCGGCGATGGTCTGCAGGATGGTGGCATTGATGCGGCTCAGGCTGCTGTTAAGGCTTTGCGTTCCCGCTGCCGCGATGAGCACGGGATTGCCCTCGTCGTCGACGGAGAACCCTCCGGCCACCTCGCCGCTTCGGACCAAGTCGCGCGCAGCGTCCTCGCTTGCCACCTGCCGAACGTCCAATAGTCGGTCGTTGCCGGTGCTCAGCTGGTCGATCATCTGCGCAAACGCAGAGCCTTCATACGCGGCGTCCGCAACCACGACGCTCGGCACGGGACTGATCGACTCCTGTGCGTCAAGCCCTGAGAACATGAACATGAACAGCGTCGAAAGCAAAATGGGGAAGGCGAAGGCCCAGACGAACAACGACGGTGTTCGCGTGAGCATCTTCGCGGTGTATTTGAACGTGGTCCACATGGCCTCTCCTAGGAATCCCGCAGTTCGGTCCCGGTGATCTCCAGGAACACATCGTTGAGGGTGGGCGGTTCCGCCCAAATGCGACCGGGGGCCGCGCCGTGGGATTTCAGCACGTCCAGCACGTCGGCCACGTTGTGCGTGCCGTTGTCGCAAACGGCTTCCAGCGCCTCGCCGTCGAACGATGCGCGCAGTACGTGCGGCAGCTCCCGCACGTCGGCCACAAGCGCTTCGGGAGCTTCGTCCAGCTCGATGCGGATGCGTTCTCCGGTTCTTATCATGGCTTTGAGCTCGTCGTTCGTTCCCGCGGCTATCGTGCGGCCGCGATCCATGATCATGATGCGGCTGCATATATCCTCCACCTCTTCCATGTAGTGGCTCGTGTACACCACGGTGGAGCCTTCGGCGTTCAGGCGCTTGATGCCTTCCAGAATGGAGTTGCGGCTTTGCGGGTCCACGGCCACGGTGGGTTCGTCGAAGAAGATGAGCTCGGGCTTGTGCGCGATGCCGCAGGCGATGTTCAGGCGTCGCAAAAGGCCGCCCGACAGCTTGCGGGGGCGGTGCTTGACGAACTCCTCTAGGCCCACGAACGCGATCGCTTCGTCTACGAGCGCGCGCCGGCGCAGCCGGTCGGACACGTACAGCGAGCAGAAGTAGTCGATGTTCTCGCGCACCGTCATCTCCTCGAACACCGCGACGTTTTGCGGAACCACGCCGATGCGCCGCTTCAGGTCGTAGCGCGTCGGCGCCATGGGCTCTCCGAACAGGTTGATGGTTCCCTTGTCGAAGGTGAGCAGCTGCAAGATGCAGTTGATGGCGGTGGTCTTGCCCGATCCGTTCGGACCGAGCAGCCCGAATATCTCGCCGGGTGCGATATGCAGGCTGAAATGGTCGAGCGCGATGGCGCTGCCGTAGCGTTTGACCAGGTTGTCGACGGCTATGATGTCCATGGGGTTCCTTTCTCGGACGCTTCGCGGCGCGTTTTTCCGCAAGCCTGCAAGCGTTGTCACCATAATCGCCCGTTTGACCGGAGTTCGCCAGTGAGCGCGGTCATCCCCTTGGCCGCAAGGCCATGACATCTGTCACGAAAGCGTCGGCGCGCCCATGCCTTTTCCGCAAAGCTTGCGTTGACCTGCTACCATGGGCGCATGGAGAGAATCGTCGACAAGGTTGCCGTGCTTGCCTGCACGGCGTTGGGCGTGGCCGTTGTCGCGTGGAGCGGCGCGTACGTGGCCGCGATGCTGATCGCAGTGCTGTTCTCGGCGCTTGCAGAGGTGCTTCCGCGTCGTTGGGCGCGGTGGCTGCCGTGCTCTTATGCGCTCGCGTGCCTGGTCGATCCGGTGCTCGGCACGTTTCTGCCGCTTGCGGTGTACGATCTGGCGCGCGGCTCCTGCCGGGTTCTTCGGTTTGGATGGCTGCTTCCCGCGTTCGTGTGCGTTCTGCGCATGGAGTCGCTTGCGGCCGTTGTCATGCTGTTCGGATGCGTGCTCGCCTACGCGCTCGCACGTCGCACCGCCGTCAGCTTGCGCGAGAAGGAAGAGGCCCGTCATTTGCGCGATGACCTGCGGGAAGGGACGTTGGCGCTCGAGGAGAAAAACGCCCAGCTGCGCGAGCGGCAAGACCTCGAGGTCCGTTTGGCCACGCTGGCCGAGCGCGGCCGCATCGCTCGCGAGATACACGACAACGTGGGTCATCTTCTGACGCGCGCCATCATGCAAACCGAGGCGCTGCAGGTGGTCCATCGAGACGACGAGCGCGTGCGCTCGGAGCTTGCCCAGGTGGGCGAGACGCTGCACGAGGCCATGGGCACCGTGCGTGCGAGCGTCCATGACCTGCACGACGACGCGTTCGACCTGGAAACGCAGGTGCGCGCTGCGGCCGAGGCGTGCGCGCTGCCGGTTCGCGTTGAGTTTCGGGCGGACCACGTGCCTGCGGAGGTCGGCTACGGCTTCATCGCCATTGTGCGCGAGGCGCTTTCCAACGCGGTGCGTCATAGCAACGCCGGCACGGTAGAGGTTTCGGTGGTGGAGCATCCGGGATTCTATCGGCTTGTCGTGCATGACGACGGCACGCGTCCGCCCGCGATGGGCGAAGACGGGCGCGGCATCGGCCTGACCACGATGGAAGATCGGGCCCGTGCGCTGGGCGGCGTGTTCCGCGTGTCGTTCGAAAAGGGATGCAAGGTGTTCGCGTCCGTGCCGAAAGGCGCGGGGGAGGAGCGGGTATGATCGACGGTTCCAAGGCAAATGGACGGTCCATTCGCGTGGTCGTCGTGGACGACGATGCGTTCGTTGCCGCGTCTCTTGCAACCATTCTGTCGGCCGAGCCCGACGTGGACGTGGTCGCCTGCGGCGAAAACGGGGAAGATGCGGTACGGCTCTACGATGCGCACGAGCCCGACGTGCTGCTCATGGATATCCAGATGCCGGGCATGGACGGCTTGGCCGCGGCCGAGCGCATCTTGACCGCCCGTCCCTCTGCGCGCATCGTGTTTCTGACCACGTTCTCCGATGACGAGTACATCGTTCGCGCACTCCGCCTGGGCGCGCGCGGCTACCTGATCAAGCAGGAGGTTGCCACCATTGCGCCGGCGCTGCGCAGCGTTATGTCCGGCCAGAACGTGCTGGGGGAGGAGGTGGTGGGCCGCGTGGGCAAGCTCATGGGAAGCCACGCTGCTTCGACGGGCCAACGCGGTGCTCAAAGCGACGGCCTGCTCACCGAACGCGAGCAGGCCGTCGTGTCGCTGGTGGCCGAAGGCCTCGACAACAAGGAAATCGCCGCGCAGCTGTACTTGAGCGACGGAACCGTGCGCAATCACATCAGCACGATCCTGCAGAAGCTGGGATGCAAGAACCGCACCCAGCTTGCCGTTTGGTACTATCGGGGCGCATGAGTCTTCGCGCCCCGGCGCTACACCAAAATGTCGGCGAACGCTTTCTCGGCTTCTTCTTGAAGCTTCTCCTCGATGGACAGGTACGCGTCAAGCAGCTTGTTGCACGAATCGGTCAGGCTGCTGCCGTGCGCCCCGTCGCGATGCAGCAGCTGCATGTCCAGCGCCGACTCGGTGTCTTTGATGATGCGCCAAGCCTTGCTGTACGCCATGCCCATGCTCTTCGCGGCTGCGTTGAGCGATCCCGTTTCTCGTACGCCCAAGCACAGGCTGGCGATGCCCCGCCCGAACAGCGATCCGCTGTCGGAGTCGGGGTTCATGATGGAAAGTCGAATGGTCGGCTTCAGGTTCGCAAGCTCGCTCATGGTCTCGTCCTTTTCTCGTACGGCGCTCGTGGCCGGTTCGTCTATCGTTTGCTCAGGTTGTCAAGGAACCGCAGCGCTGCGGTTTCGATGTCGCCGGTTCCCGCGTCGATCACGTCGGTGAAGCGAATGGGCAGCTCGTCCAGCTCGGCAAGCCCGCGAGGGATGTCGTGCTTGCCCGTTTCGCGCGCGATCAGCTCGTTGAGCGCGCACCCGGTAAGGGCAGCTACGTCGTCCGGCAGCGGCGCGCCCGGTTCGATGTCGTGCAGGGCGCGGTACACGTTGTCGCCGAATTTCGCCCAATGGGCGGTGCTGGCAATGAGCACCGGGTTCTGCCCGCGCAGGTTCTCGGCCACCTGGTAGGCTACGGCCGTATGCGGGTCCAGCAGGTAATCGTGCTCGTCCAGCACGGCCTTGATGGTTGCCAGGCACGCGGCGTTGTCGATGGAGTCGGATGCGAACGTCTCGCGCACGCGGGCGAACGTGCTCTCGTCAATGCGGAAGCGGCCCTGTTCGCGCAGGTCGGCCATCCAGCCGGCGATGGCCTCGGCATTGCGGTCGGTCAGCTCGAACAGCTGGCGCTCCAGGTTCGACGATACCAGAATGTCCATGGACGGCGACGGCGTCAGCACAAAGTCGCGATCGGAAATATCGTACGTGCCCGTGTTGATGAAGTCCGTCAGCACGCGGTTCTCGTTGCTGGCACACAGGAGCATGCCAAGGGGCACGCCCATGCGCTTGGCGTAGTACGCGGCCAGGATGTTGCCGAAGTTGCCGGTGGGAACGCATACGTCCAGCTCGTCGCCGGCGCCCAGCTTGCCATCCGCCACCAGCTGCGCGTAGGCCGATACGTAGTACACCACCTGCGGCAGCAGTCGTCCCCAGTTGATGGAGTTCGCGCTGGAAAGCGCCACGCCCTGCTTGTCAAGCAGCTTCTGCGCGAACGCGTCGTCGTTGAACACGTTCTTCGCGCCCGTTTGGCAGTCGTCGAAGTTCCCGCGCACGCCCCATACCTGCACGTTGCGGCCCTGCTGCGTGGCCATCTGCTTGAACTGGATGTCGCTCACGCCTCCGTCGGGGTACATGACGGCAATGGACACGCCGTCCTGGTCGCGGAACCCTTCGAGCGCCGCTTTGCCCGTGTCGCCGGAGGTGGCTACCAGAATGAGGAATTCGTGGTCAAGTTTTCCCTGGTCGCGCAGCTGGCTGGCGCTGGCGGAGAAGAACCGCGGCAGGCACTGCAGCGCCATGTCCTTGAACGCGCTCGTGGGGCCGTGCCACAGCTCCAGCACGTGCGTGTTCGCGTTGAGCGACGAAATAGGGCAGACGGCCTGGCTATCGAAGTTGTCGCCGTAAGCCTGAGCCATAAGCGCGTCTACGGTTTCGGCCGGCAGGTCAACGTCGAAGGCGCGGTAAACGTAGGATGCGCGCTGCGCGTACGGCATCTGGGCCAACGCGGTTATGTCCTCAAGGGAAAGCTGCGGAATGCTCTGGGGAACGTACAGCCCGCCGCCTGCGGCCAGACCGTCGACGACGGCTTCCGTGAACGTAACCGGGCGTTCGGTCCGCCCGCGCGTATCGATATAGAGGTTTTCAGCCATGTTCTGCGCTTTCTGCCCGAAGTCCTGCAGTTCATTATCCATTTTCAGTATACTATGCGGCCCTCGTCGGCAAGCAGGAGAATCGGCAAGGGAATTACGCTCTTCGCCGAAGGCCGCGCCCATCGTTCGCTCCGAAACCGCAATCGGCTTGCGGTCCCGCCTTCGCGTCCGTCTGTAGAAAATGTTAACTATGGCTTCCATTTGCAAAATGTTTGCTATAAGATACTTTGTGTTATACAAAGCTAACTCGATGGGAGTCGACATGGACAACGCAGTGGCTGCCAGCACGCAGGGAGCTATTTCTCAAGCCTCGGTGCCGAGCGCGACGGTTCATCAAATGCCGCTATCGTTTTTGAGAAGCGGGGAGGTGGCCGTGATCGCGAAGGTGCGAGGCAAAGGCGAGCTGCGCCATCATCTGGAAACCCTGGGATTCGTCGAGGGCGTCCAAGTGCAGGTCGTCGCGCATGCGGCTGGCGACTTGATCGTGGAGATCAAGGGTTCCCAAGTTGCGTTGAGCCAGCAGGTGGCGTCGCGCATCATCACTGCAGCTTAAAAAGCGGCTTCTGCGCGGAAGCACGGTTTTTCACCGTGCGCTTTCGTGCGTGCTTCGCCCCACGCCGTGCCGAACGGTTTCGCAATCAGCGACCAAGGTGCCGCGCGCGGGGCGTTTCTGTCGGGCGAGCAAAGCGGAAATAGAGTTAAGGAAGGAGAACGTGCATGACTGAAGGTCAGAACAGAACGCTGCGCGACGTGGCAATTGGGGAGGTGGCTACCGTCCGCCGTCTAACGGGGGAGGGCGCCCTTAAGCGCCACATCATGGACATGGGCATCACGAAGGGCACGGACGTGTTCGTTCGCAAGGTTGCGCCGCTTGGCGATCCGCTTGAGGTCACGGTGCGCGGCTACGAGCTGTCGCTGCGCAAAAGCGAAGCGGAAAGCATCCTCGTCGGCTGACGCTCTCGCGCGTGCGCGAAGCATGCGTCAGATGACGAGGATCGGCGCGAAAGCGCTTCTTTTTTGGGAATGAGTTAGCAGAAGTTAACTTGCTGGAAAGGCAGACAATGACAATTCGAATAGCGCTTGCCGGAAACCCTAACTGCGGCAAGACCACGATGTTCAACGACCTGACCGGTGCAAGCCAATACGTTGGCAACTGGCCGGGCGTGACCGTCGAAAAGAAAGAGGGCAAGTACACCCGCAACAAAGACATCGTCATCACGGACCTTCCGGGCGTGTACTCGTTGTCCCCGTACTCTCCTGAAGAGATCGTGACGCGCGACTACCTGCTGAAGGGCGGGCCGGACGCCGTCATCAACTTGGTTGACGCTACGAACCTCGAGCGCAACCTGTACCTGACCACGCAAATCCTCGATCTGGGCGTGCCGGTGGTCGTTGCGCTCAACATGATGGACCTGGTGAAGAAAAACGGCGACAAGATCGACGTCCCCGGCTTGTCCGCGCGGCTGGGCTGCCCGGTCATCGAGACTTCGGCGCTCAAGGGCCATGGCATGGAGCAGCTTTTGGACGCCGCCGTGAAAGCGGCGAAGGAAGGCGCGGCTCCGAAGCCTCGGCTGCCTTTCGATGCGGTCGTGGAAGACGCCGTTGTCAAGATTGAGGGCATTCTGGGCAGGCGCGTTTCTCCCGCTACGGCGCGCTGGTTCGCCATCAAGCTGTTCGAGGGCGAGGACATGACCGTTGCCAGCTTGGACCTTCCCGCAAAAGATCTCAGCGCCATCGATGCCTTGCGCAAAGAGGTCGAAGACGCGCTTGACGACGACGCCGAGAGCATTATCACAACCGAACGCTACGATGCCGTCACGCAGGTGGTTGCCGACACGGTGAAGCGCTCGAGCAAGGGCATGACCTCGACGCAGAAGATCGACCGCGTGGTGACCAACCGCTGGCTGGGCCTGCCCATCTTCGTGGTGATCATGGCGCTTGTGTACTATCTGGCCATTTCCGTGGGAACGGGCGTCGTTACCGACTGGGCGAACGACGGCATTTCCGGCGACGGATGGCTCTACACCGGCAACGAGCAGTACGAAGAAGCCGTCGGCGCCTGGGAAGAGAGCGTGGCCGAGGCCGAGGAGGCCGGGGCCAGCGAAGAGGAAATCGCGTCCCTTAAAGAGGAGGAGCCCGATCCCTCCGAGTTTGGCCTGTGGATTCCCGGCTTGGGCACGGTGCTGGGAGACGCCCTTGAATCGGCCGACGTCGCCCCGTGGCTCCAAAGCCTTATCATGGACGGCATCGTCGCGGGCGTGGGAGCCGTTATCGGGTTCGTTCCGCAGATGATCATCTTGTTCTTGCTGCTCGCGTTCTTGGAGGGCTGCGGGTATTTGGCGCGCGTCGCCTTCATCATGGACCGCATCTTCCGCCGGTTCGGCCTGTCGGGCAAGAGCTTTATCCCCATGTTGGTGGCTTCCGGTTGCGGCGTGCCCGCCGTCATGGCCACGAAGACCATCGAGAACGAGCGGGATCGCCGCATGACCATCATGACGACCACCATGATTCCCTGCGGCGCGAAAATGCCCATCATCGCGCTGGTGTTCGGCGCCATTGCGGGCGGCAATACCGCGGAAACCTGGTGGGTCGCGCCGTTGTTCTACTTCTTGGGCGTCATCGCCATCATCATTTCCGGCATCATGTTGAAAAAGACCCGCATGTTCGCGGGCGAGGTGTCCCCGTTCGTCATGGAACTGCCGTCCTATCACCTGCCTACGGTGAAGTCCATTTTGCTGGCTACGTGGGAGCGCATTCGAAGCTACATCGTGAAGGCCGGTACCATCATCTTCCTGTCCACCATCGTCATCTGGTTCCTCATGAACTTTGGCGACACGGGCGCGGGCTTCGGCTTGCTTGATTCCGAGGCCGAAGGCTACATCCAGCAAAGCCTTATGGCTGGCTTGGGCAATGCGATCGGCTGGGTGTTCGCGCCGCTTGGCTTCGGCGACTGGCAGGCTACGGTCACGTCCGTCACCGGATTGGTGGCGAAGGAGAACGTCGTGGCCACCGTTGGCATCATCACCAGCTTGGGCGATGCGGGCGAGGCCGACCCCACCATGTGGGCCGCGTTCGCCGGCATGATGGCGGGTTCCGTTCCGGCGATCTTGGCCTTCTGCGCCTTCAACCTGCTGTGCGCGCCGTGCTTCGCTGCTATCGGCACTATTCGCCGCCAGATGGAAAGCGCGAAGTGGACATGGTTCGCCATCGGGTACATGACCGTGTTCGCATGGTGCGTGGGGCTTATGTTCTACCAGTTCGGCGGCTTGTTGTCCGGCGAGGTGGAGTTCAACGTGTGGACGGTTGTGGCCATCGTGATTCTGGGCGGCATGTTGTTCCAGATGTTTCGCCCCATGCCGTCGTACAAGAAGAAAAACGCTGTCGAGGGCTTGAAGGCCGAAGGCGGCGCTGCGTAGGCTCGTGAAGCTGGATCGCGAACGAGAATCTTGCTGAAGGGGTTGGGCGGCGCGCCAAGACGGGGCGCCGCCCGCCCGCATTTGCAGCGTATTGGAAAGGAGCTGGACATGTTCGGTTTGGAATTCACCCCCGCTACGGTGATCGTGGGGCTGCTGGTTGCGGCGTTGGCGTTTCTGGCCGTGCGCCGCATGTGGCGCAACGGCATGTGCGATTGCCACAAGGGCGACGACGCCCACGGAGGATCGTGCTCGGGAGGTTGCGGAGGCTGCGCCGGCTGCGGAGCCGTCGACCAGATGATGGCCGATATGAAGAAGGCGGCGGACGCCCGTCGCTGAGCGAGCATCGAAGGGGATTGCCCCGGGTTCGCGATATATGGAGGAATTGTATGCCAAAGCAAACTTTCCTCAAAGGTAGTTGACGTGCAGATCAAAGTTAACCTATACTAACAAATGTCAACAGGGACGCGAAAGCAAACCTGAAGGACACCTCCTCTTTTTGCTGACCCGGTGGTGGAGACTCCCTCGTCTGGTCGTCCACCACACAGCAGCCGGCGAGGGATCTTCCCCCTCTTCCCTCGCCGGCACTCTCCTCGTACTGCTTCCATTCTGTTCGGGCTTCCCCTGCTCTTGCGATGCCGTGTGGTACCATAGCACGGTGATCGAAGGAGGATTCAGTGGAAAAGATGTCCATGTCGCACGAAGACTACCTTGAGGCGATCGTCATGCTGGGGGGTACGACGGAAGCGTCCGTGAGGTCGGTTGATATTGCGACGAAGCTTGGCGTTTCCAAGGCTTCGGTGAATAAAGCCGTTTCGCTGCTCAAGGAAAAGGGCCTGGCCGAGCAGCCTTACTACGGGGATATCACGTTGACCGACGAGGGGTACGAATACGGCGTGTCGGTGCTCGATCGGCATCACATGCTGTTTACGTTCTTGACCAAGGCTCTCGGAGTGCCGGACGAGCAAGCCGAGAAGGAGGCGTGCCTCATGGAGCATGCTATCAGCGACGATTCGTACAAAAAATGGAGTTCTTATATTAAGAAACTCGATTTGTAAGGGTGTTCGGGCCGCGTTCGCGCGGCCCTTTTTTCGCGGCTATCAAGGCGTTCAACAAATTGGAGACAGGCCGTTTCGAGCCGTTGCCTTCGGTGGCAGCTCGGGTTGCGGTGTGGTATCCTTGCAGCAGCTCTCGCATTAAACAAACCATTCAACGAAACACGATGCAAAAGGGGCGCAATCCAGGTGTCAAGGCAGGCGAATATTCTCTCGTTCGACGAGGCAAAACGCGACGTGGGCGCATACCGCTCATCGAGGGTCGTGCCATCGATGCCCCCTCGGTTCTCCGATGATCTTTCCACCTTCGAATCGCCGTTTCGGCAGGCTTCCGCCCGCGGCTCTTCGTCGCGCGCTTCGGCGTCGACGGTGCGGGTCGTTGCGTCTTCTCGTTTCGAGCAGCCCCGCGCTTCCGCGCGCAGCGGAAGGGATGCCGTGCGCGTCGAGCCGTCTCGCCCGGCTTCGGTCGGCCGCCATGCGCGCTTGTCCGACGATCCGTTCGGCGCTTCGAGCCGTTCGGCAGCGGCGGATCGTCCGGTTTCGCGCCGCGGCGACGAAGCGGATCGAGACGATGGCGATCGCGCCGAGAACCGCGGCGGCGAACGCGTGTCCCGGATGGCCGCTTTCAAGAAGAAGCGCGCCAAGGACAAGGCGGGTCGGGCGTTCGCCAAGCAGTTCGGGGACGCGCGTCAGGGGGCGGACGGGGAAGCATCGGGCTCTCGCGCTGCCGTGTACAAAGGCGAGATGGGCGCGAAGCATCGGCAGGCTGCGCGCATGCAGAACGAGTCGAGCCCCCGTGCGTCCAAGAAGCGCGGCTTCTCGTTCGGTTCCGTTGCGGCGTTGAAATCGTCTCCGAAGTTCATAGCCACGGCCGCGGTTGCCGCGTGCTTGGCTCTTTCGTGCGTGTTCCTGTATCCGGCCGCCCAGCAGTACTATCACGCGGTTCGTGAAAACGATCGCTTGCAGGCGGAGTATGCTGCCCTCGAAGAGCGCAACGAGGCCCTGCAAAGCGACGTGTCGTCCCTTCAGACCGATTCGGGCGTGGAGGCGCGCGCTCATGAGCAGTTCGGATGGGTGAAAGATGGCGAAGAAACGGCTACCGTGCGCGGTCTTGAAATCGAGAAAGAGGACGCCAGCACGTTTCGCGCCAACATAACCCCCGGCAGCATCGAGGCTCCCGATACCTGGTACTCGCCGTTTTTCGATGCGCTGTTCGGTGTCGAGTAGGAGGCCTTTCGTGGAAAAAGACGTCGACGGCTCGCGCGTGCTGCATGCTGGCCGATACGCGGCAATCGATATCGGAACCGTGACGTGCCGCATGTTGGTTGCGGACGTGGACGAGCAAGGACGGCTGCACGAGCTGGATCGCGAATACCAGATCACGAACCTTGGCGAAGGGGTGGATGCTTCGGGCGTGCTGAAGCCTGAGGCCATGGAGCGCGTGGCGTCTTCCGTGAAGGGTTATCGCGAGGTGTTGGATTCCTTCGTCTCGCCCGATCATCCGCAGGTGCACGTGACCGCTATGGCCACGTCGGCTGCGCGCGACGCGCGCAACGCCGCGGAATTCGCAGGCATGCTGTCCGCGCTGGGCGTTTCCCTGTCGGTTATTCCGGGGCAGAAGGAAGCGTCGCTCTCGTTCAAAGGGGCTTCGTGCGATTTTCCCGGCGAGCAGCTTGTGGTCGTCGACATCGGCGGGGGCTCTACCGAGGTCGTAGCAGGTCCTTCCGGCGGCGATCCCGTGAAATCCCATTCGTTCAACATCGGGTGTCGTCGCGTGACGGAAAAGTTCCTGGCCTCCGATCCTCCAAGCTGCGCCGAGCTGCAGGCCGCTCGTGCGTGGATTTCTTCGGGCATGTCCTTGTTTTTCGAGGAGTTGAGGGCGTCGGGCTTTCGCGCTGATCGGCTGGTCGCGGTGGCGGGAACGGCTACAACGGTGGTTTCCATCCGCGAGCGCATGAGCGTTTACGACACCGCTCGCGTTCACAAGGCGCTGGTCGACCGTCCTGCGCTCGATCAGGTGTACGACCAGCTTCGCAGCGTTGCGCTTGCCGATCGCGAGCAGATCGTGGGGCTGGATCCTGGACGCGCTCCCGTGATCGTGGCGGGGATGATCATCCTGCAAAGCGTGCTTGATTCGGCGGGCATGGATTCTTTCACGGTAAGCGAGTCGGATATCTTGCACGGCATTATTCTGGATGCGGCGACGCGCTAGTTCATCCGGTCATACGGCTCAAAATTTGCTACCATATACCGCGTCGAAAAAAGCCTTGCGCGTTTGGGGTTGATCGACGATGCGCGGCAACGGGGGAGCGTGGCGGAATTGGCATACGCAGCGGACTTAAAATCCGCCGGCTTCGGTCTTGTGGGTTCGAGTCCCACCGCTCCTACCATACTATGCGCGCGTGCGGCAGCCGCGTGAGGGCTGCGACCGTTCGGTCGTTCCGCGTTCCTCGTGCATGGTGCTGCCCCGTTCGGCGAGGTTTCGCGCTTTCGATTATGTTCCATTTCGCATAATCTTTGGCGGATATGCGGAGAAAGCGAAAAAATGAACCGCTGGGGAACCGTCGAGAAACCATATTCAATTCTTGTGATACCATGAGGTTTCCGGAATTTGTCAAAGCTTACAGAGAAAGCGCTATGGACAACATCAACGAGATCATCGCCGCAGTGGAAGAGCCCCCCGAGTCGTTCGAAGAGTATTTGACGGTGTACGCCGACCGCGTCGGCGGCTTAGTCAATGCGTATATTCCGAAGGGCTCGCATGCCGATATGGATCGCTACCTGTACGATCCTCTTATCGAGTACAGCAAAAACGGGGGAAAGCGCCACCGTCCGCTCATTTGCTTCGCCGCATGTCGCGCCGTTGGCGGGGACATGTCGCGCGCTACGAGCGCTGCGGCCGCCATCGAGCATTTCCATACAGCTGCGCTTATTCACGACGACATCGCCGACGAGGCCGAGCTTCGTCGTGGTGAGCCGTGCATGCACCTGACGGAAGGGTACGGCCTTGCCATTAACGCCGGTGACCTGGCTCTTTCCCTGGTGAACGGGACCGTGATCTCCGACCCGAACCTGGATGACTCCATGAAGGTTCGCGTGATCTCCGAGCTTATCGAGATGACGCGCCGAACCATCGAGGGCCAGGCGCTTGACATTGGCTGGGCGCGCGACGGTCGCTACGACATCACGCCCGAGGACTACTTGGTCATGGCCACGCACAAGACCGCGCATTACTCGGGTGCGGTGCCCCTGGCAATCGGCGCCATCATCGGCGGCGGTACCGAGGTTGAAATCGAGGCCCTGCGCAATTACGGTTTGGACACGGGTCTTGCATTCCAGATCCAGGACGACCTTTTGAACCTTGTGGGGTCCGAGGAAAGCACGAAGAAGGATTTCCGCAACGATATTACCGAGGGCAAGCGCACGCTCGTGGTGGTTCACGCGTTGCAGAATTCCCCGAAGCGCGATCGCTTGATCGAGATTCTTTCGTCGAAGGAGAAAGATCCGAAGGTGTTGGCCGAGGCTGTGGCCATCATGGAGGAGTCCGGCAGCATAGATTATGCGCGCAACTACGCCGAAAACCTGACCGACATCGCCAAGAATCGCCTGATCGATTTAGTGAGGCCGTCGACGGCGCTCGACTTGCTGGTCGGTATGGCGGACTGGTTCGTCAACCGCCTGAAATAAAGCAAGGAAACGGAACGGGGCCGGTGCCTCGCTTCGATGAACGAAGCAAGCGGGGCGGCCACACGGCCGCCCTTTTTGGATGGATTGAGGCGAATCTGCTAGCTGCGTAAGCGACCGGCGAAGCGAAGGGCCGACCTTCTTCGCCCTGCAGGGCTCTTGCTCTGTTCCTCTTGTGGAACCTCGCTTGGATCCGAGGCTGGCTCGGCGGGGTACGCTACCATGGCAGGCATGGATACCATTAAGCGACATGACACCGGTCCGGCCGTCGAAGACGTGCAGCAGCGTTTGGCGACGATCGGCTTGCTGGCTCCTGCGGGCGTTGACGGAACGTTCGGCGAGGCGACCGCCGCCGCCGTTCGCGCGTTCTGCGGGCAGCGAAACATTCCCGTGACCGACGAGGTCGATGATCGCGTGTGGGCGGCTTTGGTTGACGCCTCGTTCACGCTGGGCGATCGTACGCTGTATCTGCGCATGCCTCATTTTCACGGGCATGACGTTTTGGAGCTTCAGCGGGCGCTGGGTGCGCTCGGGTTCGCCTGCGGCGCGACCGACGGGATTTTCGGCGCGTTCACGGAGCTGGCCCTTCGCAAGTTCCAGCTGAACATGGGGTTGCCTTCCGATGGAATCGCCGGGGCGTACACGTACGCCGCCATTCGCAACCTCCATCACTCGTGGGAGGGCAAGGAAGCAGTTCATGGCTCCAATCACCTGGGCTTCGCGCGCGCTGCCGACGTGCTGGAGCACAACGCGCTTTGCCTGTTCGGAACGCAGGAGTTCACGCGCAGCGTGGCTTCGCGCATGTCGAACTTGGCGTTGGCGACCAATCCTGCGTCCAAGATCATGAGCGCTGATTCGCTGCTGGTTGCCCCTGATGGCAACATGCTGCTCGTTCATATTGTTTTGCCTGATGAGGCTACCGAGAACGTTCCTCGCGTGAGCTTTGACGACGAAGGCACTTTGTCGCTTCGTTTGGAGACGGCCATCGGGGTTGCCGACTCGTCCGCTCCTTCGCGCATCGCCATTGAGCTGCCCGGCACCATGTGGGAGGATGCCGGCGTTGGCCGTTCCGCCCAGCATTTTGCCATCGCCTTGCTCGACGCGCTGTGCACGGCGCTTTCGTAAACGCGATTGCTTCCTGGGCTTTCCTTGCTTTCGAAAGGCTCTCAAAGACCCTCGGCGGAGGGTCTTTTGCTTGTGTGCGGAGTATGGAGCGCCCGCTCCGTCTGCTTCTTTCAGGCTACACCATCCGATGTATTTGGGTTTCGATTCGTTGACGGTGCTCCTTTGCGGTGCGCGCGCCCTTTATACTGGGGACAGGCGGCATTGACGTGCCGCGCGTTTCGTCCATGCGAGACGCCTGAGAAAGCCGCATCGCATGGACGAAAACGAAGTATACCGATGGAAAGCAGGTTCATTATGAGCGAAGAGAACAAGAACGATCAGGTTGCTCCCGAGGCCCCGCAGGCTTCCGAGCAGCAGGCGGCTCCTCAGCCCCCGGCGACAGCTCCGGTCCCTCCGCAGCAGCCTCCGATGGGCCAGCCCCAGCCTCAGGCTCAGCCCCCTTACGTCCCGCAGCCCGTCTATCCGCCCGCGCCGCTCATGCAGCTGACCGGCGGCATGAAGTTTGGCTGGCTGGTAGTGGGCGCTCTCCTGGGCATTCCGGGCATCATCATCGCCTGGCTGGCGAACGCCGACAAGGTCGCGCAGGTGAAAAGCGATGCGCTCAAGTTCTCGATCATCGGCTTCGTCATCTGGATCGTGCTCGGCCTCCTGTTGAGCTTGATGATCGGCGGCATGGTTACGGCGCTTGTCGCGGGAGCGATGGGTTCTGCTGGCTACTATGGTTACGACTATCACGGATCTTGGTAGTTGGCCGGTTTTATCTGGAAATCGCTTCACATCGAAGGGCCCTTCGGGGCTCTTCTTTTTTACCGGTAAATCCCAGTGGTACAATGGGCGACGATTTCCTATCTGCTCGCGGCTCGAACGCGAGTCCAGACGAGACCACCGCATACAAAGGAGTGAAACATGGCACGTCCCATGACCATGGCGGAGAAGATTCTTGCCGCCCATGCGGGGCTCGACGAAGTGGAGCCAGGTCAACTGATCGAATGCGATCTCGACCTCGTGCTATCTAACGACGTTACAGCCCCCATCGCTGTCAAGGAATTCCGCAAGATCGGCGTCGAGAAGGTGTTCGATCCTACGAAGATCGCCCTGGTGCCCGACCACTATGTTCCCAACAAGGACATCAAAAGCGCCGAACAGGCCAAGATCGTTCGCGACTTTGCGCGCGAGCAGGGCATTACCCATTACTACGAAGTGGGCTGCATGGGCGTCGAGCATGCGCTGCTGCCCGAGCAGGGCGTTGTGGGCGCGGGCGATCTCATCATCGGCGCGGACAGCCATACCTGCACGTACGGTGCGCTCGGCGCGTTCGCTACGGGCGTAGGCTCAACCGACGCGGGCGTGGGCTACGCCACCGGCAAGGCATGGTTCAAGGTGCCCGAAAGCCTGCTGTTCAGGATCGACGGCGAGCTTGCTCCTGGCGTGACCGGCAAGGACGTCATCCTGCATATCATCGGCATGATCGGCGTAGACGGAGCCTTGTACCAAGCTATGGAGTTCACGGGCAGCGCCATTTCCAACATGGGCATGGACGAGCGCATGTCCATTTCCAACATGGCTATCGAAGCGGGCGGCAAAGCGGGCCTCATCGAGGTTGACGACGTGACGCGCGCCTACATGGACGGCCGCGTGGAGCGTCCTTACACCGAATACCATCCCGACCCGGATGCGCAGTACGCGAAGGTCTACCAGATTGACGCAGCATCCATTCAGCCGACGGTCGCGTTCCCGCATTTGCCGTCGAATACGCGCCCGGTTGCCGAAGCGCGCGACGTGCGCATCGACCAGGCTGTTATTGGAAGCTGCACGAACGGTCGCATCGTGGACATGCGCCAAGCTGCCGACGTGCTGCGCGGTCGGAAGGTTCATCCCAACGTGCGTTGCATCGTGATCCCGGCCACGCAAGCGGTGTACCGTCAGTGCATGGAAGAGGGCCTGATGGACGTGTTCCTCGACGCGAACTGCGCCGTGTCCACTCCTACGTGCGGTCCGTGCCTGGGCGGTTACATGGGCATTCTTGCCGCTGGCGAGCGTGCTATCGCCACCACCAACCGCAACTTCGTCGGCCGCATGGGCGACCCCACCAGCGAGGTGTACCTGTCCTCGCCGGCCGTTGCCGCGGCAAGCGCCGTGCTGGGTCGTATCGGCCTGCCGGAAGACCTGGACTAGGAAAGGGAAGCTGCCATGCATTTCAAGGGAACCGCGCACCGTTACGGGCGCGATATCGATACCGACGTTATCATTCCGGCTCGCCATCTGACCACGTCTGATCCGGCTGAGCTGGCGAAACATTGCCTGGAGGATCTGGACGCCTCGTTCGTCGAGCGCGTGCAGCCGGGCGACATCATCGTGGCCGACGAGAACTTTGGTTGCGGAAGCTCGCGCGAGCATGCGCCCATCGCCATCAAGGCGGCGGGCGTCGACGTGGTCATCGCCAAGAGCTTCGCGCGCATCTTCTACCGCAATTCCATCAACACGGGGCTGGCCATCATGGAGTGCCCCGAAGCGGTGGATGCCATTTCCCAGGGCGACATGGTGAACGTGGACGCCGATGCGGGCATCATCACGAACGAGACGACGGGCGACGTGTTTCAGGCTCAGCCGTTCCCGCCGTTCATTCGCGAGATCATCGAAGCGGGCGGCTTGATCAACCGGACTAAGTCGAAACTGGAAAAGTAAGCCGTTCCGTCGTTTTGCGAACGGCGGAGCAGTTCGGCGCTGCCGCAGAAAGCCTCGTTGACTTTATCGGACCCGCAACGTAAGGAAACCCATGACCAAAACCTACAATATCTGCCTGCTTCCGGGCGACGGCATCGGTCCGGAGATCATCGCCGAGGGCGTCAAGGTGCTCGATGCCGTGGGCGCGAAGTACGGCACGACGTTCTCCTATACCGAAGCGCTTATCGGAGGCTGTGCTATCGATGCGTGCGGCACTGCGCTTCCCGACGAGACGCTGCGTGCGGCCGAAGCTTCCGACGCCGTGTTGCTGGCGGCTGTCGGCGGTCCGAAGTGGGACACGACCGATCCTGAGAAACCGCGCCCCGAACAGGGACTTTTGGGTATTCGCAAGGCGCTTGGCCTGTACACGAACCTGCGTCCCGTACAGATTTTCGACGCGCTTTCCGAGGCGTCCACGCTCAAACCGGAAATCGTAGAGGGCGTGGACATGATGATCGTGCGCGAATTGACGGGCGGTTTGTACTTTGGCAAGCGCGAGCGATTCTACAACGAGGAAGGCTGCGGAGCGCAGGGCGCTCCCGGCCAGCGCGCCTACGATACGCTGGAGTACCGCGAGTACGAAGTGGAGCGCATCGCTCGCCAGGCGTTCGAAGCTGCGCGAAGGCGCCGCAACAAGGTGACGAGCGTCGACAAGGCGAACGTGCTGGAAACGAGCCGCATGTGGCGCGAAATCGTGCATCGCATCGGCGCCGACGAGTACCCGGACGTGGAACTCGAGGACCTGCTGGTGGACAATACGGCCATGCAGCTGATCAGCCGCCCGGTTGATTTCGACGTAGTGGTGACCGAGAACATGTTCGGCGACATCCTGTCCGACGAGGCGGCGCAGATTACGGGTTCTTTGGGGATGCTTGCCAGTGCAAGCCTTGGCGACGGCACGGCGCTCTACGAGCCCAGCCACGGCAGCGCGCCGGATATCGCAGGTCGGGGTGTTGCGAACCCGCTTGCGCAGATCCTTTCGGTGGAAATGATGCTGCGCTACAGCTTCGGCATGCAGGAAGCAGCCGACGATATCCATCGTGGTGTGACATCCGTTCTTGACGAGGGGTGGCGCACGGGCGATATCAGGCAGCTTGACACGCCTGCCAACAAGGTTGTCGGCACGGGTACGATGGGCGATCTGGTGGTTGCTCGTATGTGAATCGGCCCTTTTGCGCGGCGGTCTTGACGGCTGCATCTGCAATTGCAGCCGCAGCGAGGGCTGCGTGCGTTGCCGGATCCGGGCATGCCGGGGAACAAGAGGTTGCGGGGATGCGCAGACCCCGCAACCTCTTTTGCGTTTTTGAGGTTCGAAGAGCTCCTTTCGCACGTTTCCCTTGGCTTCTCTACGAACTTCCGACGAATGCGCAACAAGTGCCAATCGCTTGACTGAGAGCGGGCGTCGCGCGTGGCTTTGTGCCATGGTGAAGGGGCCGGCCGTTCTCCGAACGGAAAGGAGACCAGTTGTGGTGATGTACGGGTATGCAAGAGTTTCCAGCAAGGATCAGAATTTGGATAGGCAACTTGACGCGTTGGCGGAGTTCTCCGTTCCCATCGCCAACGTGTACACCGATCGCATGAGCGGCAAGAACTTCGATCGGCCTGGTTATCAGGCTTTGACGGGCGTTCTTGCGCCGGGCGATACGCTGGTGATCAAGAGCATCGATCGCCTGGGTCGAAACTATGACGAGATCATCGAGCAATGGCGATTTTTGACCAAGCAGCTGAACGTGGACGTTGTGGTGATGGACATGCCGCTGCTCGATACGCGAACGAGCGAGCGAAACGTCACGGGCACGTTTATCGCGGACATCGTTTTGCAGATCCTCTCGTACGTGGCGCAAGTCGAACGCGAGAATATCAGGCAGCGCCAAGCGGAAGGGATAGCGTCGGCTCGCGCTCGCGGCGTGCGCTTCGGCAGGCCGCCGAAGCAACTGCCCTGCGATTTCGGGTACGTGTACTCAATGTGGAGGGAGGGCGCGATTGGAAGCAAAGAGGCGGCGAGTCGGCTCGGAGTTGCTCGGAGCACGTTTTTCAAATGGACACGCGAGTACGATGCCACGCGGTGAGGGTATATTTAAGTTCAACAGTAGGATTTCGGGTCTGAAAAAGTAGACGTTATTAGACCGTGTGGCAAGGCGCGTCGTACCGTCGAATACGCATGCCCTTCCTGAGTGCGTTTCTCGATCTTTAATAAAATACGATAATAGCCGACCGTTTCGAAAAAGTCTGCTATTTCAGCCGGAAGATGGGCAAGGGCAGAGGGAGGAACGCTTGTTGTGATCATGTCCCTGCTCGATTATCTGGTTTTGAATACATCTGCCGCTTACCTGTCTGATCTGCGCTTTAGGCTGGGGGAATGTGCCCATGCCTTGCGGGAGCTCGACAATCCGGAGGCATTCGCCCTTGATGAATGGAACCGGGCGGGCGTCTATCTGGTTTCCGCATACAAGCCCCAATCTTCATGTCGTGCCGCTCAAGATGCGATCGTGCGCTCTTTGGACGCGGTTTCGTCGTAGCCTTTCGTCGTGATCGGGGCTTGTCGCATTGCGAGGCCGGTGCGTCGACGAATCTTCCTGCTTGCTGAAAACCGCCACCGCCGTGAAATCGCGTGCCGTTTCGTTGCGAGCCGAACCCTCGAAAACAGCCGTTCTTGAATTCTCCGTTCCCCAATGAGCGGGCGGGGATCGGGTGAAACGAGCGCATTGTCGCGCTACGTTCCGTTTTGTCGTTCGTAGAAAGACTCCTTTCGACATCTATATGTTGACAGCATGCATGTTGAAGGAGTATATATGTTCATGTCATATAGTACCCTGCATGAAGGAGGCGCTATGCCGCAAGGTGATTGCGAAACGTCGGGCACCCGAAACGGCGCTTCTTGCGGCGAGTCCGGTTTGGGAGCGGGCCGCAAGCCTTGTTGCCGCAGGCGAGGCGGCGGCGGTGGCGCGCTGGTGGAGCCGGCGGCGTTGGCTGCTCTTTTGCATGCGGGCGGATACGGGTACGACATGCGCAAGATCATTCTCGAGAAAACCGACGGTCACGTAGACGTTGACGTGGGCGGCTTGTACCGCAGCTTGCGTCGATTGGAAGAGGCTGGCGCGGTGGTGTCTCGCTGGTGCGACGAGGAGTCGGGTCCGCGAAGGCGGGAGTACGAGCTGACGCGCATCGGCGTGGAGATGGCCGAGCAGTGGCTCGAGGCGCTTCGCGATCGGCAGCGGCTTGACGAGTTGCTGGTCGGGTTGTTGGAGAGCGGTTTGGAAGAAGCCGACCGGAGCGTTTCCGCGTCGGATGATGCGGATCGAAGCAGCATCGCTTCGAAGAAAGAAGGAACAGATGAGTGAAACCATGAAGCTGGCCGTGCCCACGATGGGCCAAGCGGGGCTCGAGTCTCAGCGAGCGGGTCACTTCGGCCATTGCGATTGCTTTACGGTGGTCGAGATCGTCGACGGAGAGATCGCCGGAACGACCGAGATTGCGAATCCGCCGCATGAGGAAGGCGGGTGCTTGCGCCCGGTGGGCCTTCTTGCCGACGCCGGCGTGAACGCGATCGTGGCCGCCGGCATGGGGATGCGCCCGCTCATGGGCTTCAACCAGGCGGGCATCACGGTCTACTTCGACAATCAGCATCCTCTGGTAGGCGATGCCGCCAAGTTGGTTGCAGCTGGCGACGCTCCGGTGATGTCCGCCGATCAGGCTTGCAGCCACCATCACTAGGATTCCTCCCGCCCGGCGGCACCCTTGCCGCCAACGGCGACGCTCTTCTTCTAGAAGCGCCCCCGGAAAGCATGTGCGATCCGGGGGCGCTCGATGTTGTGCGGTGCTTCTGTCGTGCTATGCTGCTCGGATACGACCAGGAAGGAACATCCGTGCAGCAGGTAGCAGGGCAGGACGGTCTGTATCGCATGAATGCGGGCGACAGACTCTTTAACAAGGTGCATGTGCTTGAGGCCGGAATGCCTCCCATTCCGGGTGCGTTGGACGAGCCAGGTTCGTACGGGTTCGTCTCTCGGGGGCTGCCGACGCCCGGCACGGGCGGATCGTACGTTGTTGCGCTTCCCGACAAGCTTACGGTGCGCGTTCTGGCTTACATCGATCCGTACGGACGCGTGTTTTCGACGTCCGAAGCGCTGAGCGCGCCGCCCGCGCGCCAGCCCGATCTCTCGTTCGCTCGCTACTCCGACCAGGCTTCTTCGTCGCGCGAGGAACGTGGTTGCGTGTACGTGCACGAAAAGGATGCCAAGCGCGAGGTCGCGCAGTACCTCAGCGCCCAGGGGAGGTACGCGCTGTTCGATTCCTGGTACGATTTCGGGCCTTATGCCGGAGGGCTTCGCTACGATCATGCGATGGCCCGCGCCTACCTGGCTTTCGTGCATCGGCCGTCTTTGGGCGCGCCGGCGGTACCCGAGCGTGGCCTCGAGAGCGTGTTCGAGCGCTTGCGCGGCGACAAGCCTTTGGCGGCCATGCGCTCTATTGTTCTCGACGCGCGCAAAGCCGAGAGCGATCCTGCGTTCCGTCCTCCCGCGCTTGTGCGGTGCTTGGCGCAGTGGCTGGAGGACGCGGGGCTGGACGACCTCAAAGGCCGCGGTATGGAGGACGAGTCGGTGCGTCTTGTGCGGACTTCTCGCTACGCTGATACGTATTATGTGGCGGTCGATGACGAAGAAGTGCGGATACCTGCGCCTACGATATGGGCGCTTGAAGCCGCCCTCAATAGGTTCTTGCTGGTCAAAGAGGCGTTTGGGGATCGTGCGGCGTTTGCTACCGACGTTGATTGCGCGCGATGGGACGCGTACCTCATCGAGGCGGCCGCCGTGCAGCGCCCGCAGCTTGACCGGGCGGTTGACGCGCCCGAAGGCAACGAGGGCGGCGAATGGGATGCTCGCTGCAGGATTGCCGCTGCGATCGAGCGCCTGCGCTTGCCGTTTCGGATCGACGCGTCCTTTCGATTGGACGTTGCAGCAGGCGCGGTTGCCTTTGACGTGACGGTTCCTGACGCCTTGCTTATGCCGACGTGGGTTTGGAGCGAGGGCGTCGATCAGGATGCGTCGGGAAGCTGGCTCGAGGCTGATTGGGAGTTTCGCGATGCGCAGGCGCGCCGGTACGCTTTGCACCTTGGCTTGGTCTTGGTTTCGATCGCGTTCGAGGCGGTGGCGTCGGCGAGCAGGGTGGATGTGGCGGTGCGTCCTCTTTCCCGGAAGCAGGGCGACCAGGCGTCGGAAGGGGGAGAGTTTCCGCAGGAAGATCGGGCTCCCGCGTATGTTCAGGCTGCGTTCGACCGTGCGACGTACGAGCGCTTCGACGGTTTCGAGCAGGCTCGTGCGTTCGATCCCCTGCCTGCGTATCAGGCGTGTGCCGCCTGCT
This sequence comes from Paraeggerthella hominis, assembly GCF_021044775.1. Classification (NCBI taxonomy): domain Bacteria; kingdom Bacillati; phylum Actinomycetota; class Coriobacteriia; order Eggerthellales; family Eggerthellaceae; genus Paraeggerthella; species Paraeggerthella hominis. The sequence goes on along the minus strand of NZ_JAJNOQ010000004.1, from coordinate 109,876 downwards.
TCGATGGCGACGATGCTCAGGCGTTCGCGTACCTTGAAGGACTCGCCTCCAGTTCCGTGCGCGCCGATCTTCCTGAAACGTGCGACAAAGAGCTTTCCGACAGCGTCCGTTCCGTGTTGGGGGCGGATAGCAGCCGCGACATGCGCATCAGCTACGATGCGGCGTACCGTCGGTTGGCGGAAGGGCTGGCCGATCGCATCGTGCAGGCCGAAAGCGCTTCCGATGCCATTCGCATCGTTCGCGTTGCGCAGGAGGAGGCGGCCGCGGCTTCTGACGATCGGGCCGTTTCTTCGTGCACGCGTTTGATGGCGGCGCTTGCCGCCGGCAGCTTGGACGCACGCGACCAAAACGTCGTGGTTGGCCGGTACTTGGGGGAAGATCGCTGCCTGGTTGCGCTTGGCCGTGCGAAAGCGCTTGCCGAGCATGATCTGGGCCAGGCGGTCGACGTGCTGATCGATGCGGTGGCCGAGGCCGCCGCGCTTGACGGGTTCGTCGACGGATCGTCAACGGCGTACCGAGCGTTCGACTCGTACGTTGCCCGCGTTCTGTACAACCGAGCGCGATATGCGGGCGCGGGCTATCCGTCGCGCGCCGTACGCGATGCGGGCAAACGCGTACGGCTTGCCACGGATACGTTCTACCTCTGCCATCTGGAAATCGTGCGTCTGCTGGAGCATTCGTTCGAGCGTGCCGACGAGGCGCAGCGATACGGGCGTCGCGCCGTTGAGATAGCGCCCGCGACGGCTGCGGGCTATCGTCAGCTGGGTCGCGCGTACATGTTGGTAGGGGATATGGAGAACGCTTCCGCAACCCTTCTGGAGGGCCTGCGCATAGCTTTTCAGCCAAGCGATATAGCTATGGCTTACTATCAGTTGGCGTACGTGCTGTGGAAGATGGGGCGGGCGCGCGATGGCGCGGCTTGCTATTTGAAATCGCTCGCAACGTCGTCTATGGTGGCTGTTCAGGCTACGGCCGAGCTGCAGGAGCTTGTCGGGGAAACGGGCATCGATCTTCCCGCGCGCGACCAGGTGGATCTTGAATTGACGCGTGCGGGGATTCCCGTGGCGCCAACGTCGGACGTGCTGGACGCCTTGGACGAGGCGGCGGTTGCGGCCACCGACGAGGGGATGTTTCGCGTGGCTCGCAGCCTGATGGCCGCGCGGTCGCGTTACCGGCCGGACGATGCGCTCGTTAACGTGCTTCGTTCTTTGGAAAGCTCGTAGGTCTTTTACGTTACAATAGCAAGATTCCGAACAATAGAAACGAAGGGTCGACCCATGGCAATTCAATCTCCCGAGGGAACGCGCGATCTTCTGCCGGACGAGGCGAAGTTCTGGACGCATTTCAAGGCGACGGCGGCGGAGATTTTCGGTCGCTACGGTTACCTGCCGATCGAAACGCCCATCTTCGAGCAGACGGAGCTGTTCGTGCGCGGCATTGGCGAGGCTACCGACGTGGTGTCCAAGGAGATGTTCACCGCGATATCCGGCGAGAACCTGAAAAAGCTCCTGGAGGGCGGCAGCGTGAAGGCGAAGAGCCGCTTGTCCATGCGCCCTGAAGGAACCGCCGGCACGGTGCGAGCCGTGGTGCAGCACGACTTGGTCCCCCAGGGAGCTGCTCCTGCAAAGCTCATGTACGCCGGTCCGATGTTTCGCGCCGAGCGTCCCCAGAAGGGACGCCAGCGCCAGTTCAACCAGGTGGGCATCGAGTGCTTGGGCGCCGAGGATCCCAGCGTTGACGCCGAGGGCATCATCATGCTCATGCGGTTCTACGCCGCGATCGGCATTCCCGTGCGGGCTACTCGCCTGCTGGTGAACTCCATGGGGTGCGAGACGTGCCGTCCGGCGTACCGCGAAGCCGTGAAGGCGTACATGGACGCGCATGCCGACGAGCTGTGCGACGAATGCAAGCGCCGTGCGGAAATCAACCCGCTGCGTGCTTTCGATTGCAAAAACCCTGGCTGCGCCGCCGTTATGGAGGGTGCTCCGAAGATAACCGAGCATTTGTGCGACGATTGCCGCGAGCACTACCTGTCGGTGAAGACGTACCTCGACGGCGCGGGCTTGTCGTACGTCGAGGACCCGACGCTCGTGCGCGGCTTGGACTACTACACGCGCACGGTGTTCGAGGTTCAGGTGACCGAGGGAATGGGAAGCCAGAACGCCATCGGCGGAGGCGGCCGTTACGACAAGCTGACCGAGGAAGTCGGCGGACGTCCGACGCCGGGATTCGGCTGGGCTCTGGGTTACGAGCGGTGCGTGCTGGCGCTCGAGGCGGCCGGGCATGCGTTCCCCAAGGCGCAGCGCTGCGATTTCTTCGTTGCGTGCGTTGATGCGAGCGTGCGCGCCGAGGCGTTCTCTTTGGTGCAGGCGTGCCGCGATGCGGGGCTTGTGGGCGAGATGGACCACCAGCGTCGCAGCCTGAAAAGCCAGTTCAAGCTTGCCGACAAGCTGGGGGCTTCCATGGTTGCCGTGTTGGGACCCGACGAACTGGCCCGGGGCGAAGTGACGGTTCGCAACATGCAGACGCATCGCGAGCGCGCGATAGAACTGTCCAAGATCAAGGCTCTGCTGGCTCATTTCGGCGGCGAGCCGTTCGATGGGCGCGCGCCTTCGGTCGATGAGGTGTTCGGCGGTTTGGACGACGCGGAATAGACGCGCTTGCGCGTTCGGGACGTTCGGGCGCGCTGTCTGAGGAGGCTTGGAATGGCTGCTGGCAAATGGAGCGGTGTTGCGAAGGGCGCGGGCGCTGCGGCGAAGTTCGTGGCGACCCATCGAAGCGAGATCAAGGCGGCAGCTGAAGTTGCCGCAGGGGTAGCTGCCGAGGTGGCGCCCAAGGTTGCTCCGGTTGCCAAGTCGGCTGCGGACAAGGCGGCCGCAGCAGCCAGGCAGGCCCGGGCAAGCGTCGAGCAGGCTGCGCAGGGAGTTTCCGATGCGCGGACGGAGGCCAAAGGGCAGAAGGAAGAGCAGCGGGTTCGACGCTCGGCAGTGAAAGACGTGCTCCAGGCGGCTGCGGTAAAGCTGTCGTCGCGAGAGTTTTTGGAATCTTGGGACAAGATGGCGGGCTTCGATCCGGAAGGCGTGGCCCATTACCTGGAGATTCCGGGGTGCTACGTGATCCTTCGTTGCAAGCACGCCGTGAGGGACGACGACTACTCCTCGTACCACGGCGTGTACGTAGGGAGCTCGGTCAATCTGGGAGCAAGCATTCGCGAGCACTTGATCGGGTTGGGTAATCCGGACGTGTACGCAGACGTAAAGTATCGTCAGCCCGTTTACATTTTGGCGTTTACCCAGGCCGAAGGGATCGAGGAGAACCGAAAAGGCCTGGTCGACTTGCTGGGCGCGGACGAGTCGTACAACAAGCCGAAAGCGTGACGGCGCGGTAGCGTCCCGCATGCGCCGCGAGTGCCTTGCGCTCGCGGCTGGCCCCTTGCGCTCGCGATGTTGCGTCCCGCGCATGGCTGGCCCTGCACATGGCGGGCTCTTGCGCGCGGTTGGCCCCTTGCGCTCGCGATTCCGGCGTTCTTGGCAGGTTTTGACGGTTTGAGGTCGTCCGAGACGCCCCTTCCCGAACACGCGAAAAATCGAGCTACGTTTCCCCAGGTGAAATGCCATCTCCGATGAGAACAACATGCAAAGCGACATCAAGAGCCCGTCGCTACGACATCAAACCGCAAGAAACTGCCATGCAAAGCGGTTTTTCGCGCGCAACCCCTTGTCTGCAGGGGCACGAGCAGGGTGTCGGGCCTGTGGGCGCGTGGCGCCAATGCGGCGATCGTCGGCGATGCGCGGAAGGCGGCCGGAGCGTGACGGCCCTCGTTGATGGCGCAGCGTCGTTGACGCGGTTCGTCCGATAGGGGACTGCCGGGTTGAAGCTTTCGGCGAGGCTGCCCGCTTGCGGCGTTCCTTGCACGGCCTGATTCGTCTCGCGTTCGCGCGATGCAGTGCGGCCGCGACGTTCGCGTTCGACCGCAGGTTGCGGCAGCTGCGCCTGGGCAGCGGGATGAACCGCATGTTGGCGGATGCGGCGTCCTGGCGGGTTGTTCGCGCGCATTTTGCATGAAAAGACGCGATCAGGGGTTTGTTTTCCCTCGTTTGCCAGTACAATGACTAGGTTTGAGTAACGTCTGCCGTAACTACGAACGGCAGATGCAGATAGCAGTGCCAAGGAGCAAGGAACCATCATCATGACGGACTTCAGGAACGAATACTGCATGCACACCGCCACGTGCGGCGAGCTGCGCAAGAGCGACGTGGGGCGCGAGGTCGAGCTGTGCGGTTGGGCGTGGCACAATCGCGACCACGGCGGTCTTATCTTCATCGATCTGCGGGATCGTACGGGCTATACGCAGGTGGTCGTCGACCCCGATTGCGTGAGCGTCGACGACTTCGCGAAGGCCGAGCATTTGGGTCGCGAGTACGTGCTCAAGATTTCCGGCACGGTGCGCGAGCGCGGCGCCGAAGCCGCAAACCCCAATATGGCTACGGGCGAGATCGAGGTTCTGGCGAAGGCCGTCGAGGTCTTGAACACGTCCGTCACGCCTCCGTTCTCGATCGAAGACGGCATCGAGACCGACGAGACCACCCGCATGAAGTGGCGCTACCTGGATATTCGCCGTCCTGAGATGTTCGAGGCCCTGCACTTGCGTCACAAGGTTGCCCAGGCCATGCGAGGCGCGCTCAACGATCGCGGCTTCCTGGAAGTGGAAACCCCCATTCTGGCGAACTCCACGCCGGAGGGCGCGCGCGACTACATCGTGCCCAGCCGTCCGAACCCGGGCCGTTTCTACGCGCTTCCGCAAAGCCCCCAGCAGTTCAAGCAGATGCTCATGGTGGCCGGCGTCGAACGCTACTACCAGATTGCCCGCTGCTTCCGCGACGAGGATCTGCGCGCCGATCGTCAGCCCGAGTTCACGCAGGTGGACATCGAGATGAGCTTCGTGCGCGGCGACGACGTCATCGACATGATGGAAGACGTCATGGCCGAGACGCTGAAGGCGGTGGGCGTGGACCACGAGTTCCCGCTGCAGCGCATGCAGTACGCCGAGTCCATGGAGCGTTTCGGCAACGATCGTCCCGACACGCGCTTCGGCATGGAGCTCAAGGACATCACCGACATCGTGAAGGACACGGGCTTCAAGGTGTTCTCGAGCGTGGCCCAGTCCGGCGGCGTGGTGAAGGCCATCAACGCGAAGGGCGCAGGCGATTGGAGCCGCGGCGAGGTCGAGAAGCTGGCCGACATCGCCGCCGAGAACGGCGCGAAGGGCATGGCCTGGATCGCGTTCACGACGGACGGCAACGAGAAGAGCCCCATCATCAAGTTCTTCAGCGACGAGGAGTTCGCCGCTCTCAAGCAGGCCATGGACGTGGAGCCGGGCGACCTGCTGCTGTTCGCGGCCGACAAGCCCGCGGTGGCGAACGCCGTGCTGAGCGCGCTTCGCTTGCACATGGCCGACGCGCTCAACGTTCCGCGCGAGGGGCATCAGCTCCTGTGGATCGTGAACTTCCCCATGTTCAAGTACGACGAGGACGAGAAGAAGTACGCCGCCGAGCATCATCCGTTCACGCATGTGCTGGACGAGGATGTGGACAAGATCGAGTCTGCTCCGCTCGAATGCGGCAGCTATTCCTATGACCTGGTCATGGACGGCTTCGAAGTGGGCGGCGGCACCATCCGTATCCACAATGCCGAAGAGCAGCGTCGCGTGCTGCGCGTGTGCGGCTTGACCGACGAGGAAATCGACGAGAAGTTCGGGCACCTGATCCACGCGCTCGAGCTGGGCGCTCCGCCGCATGGCGGCATCGCCCTGGGTCTTGACCGTCTGGTCATGCTGCTGGGCGGCAAGTCGTCCATTCGCGACGTTATCGCGTTCCCGAAGACGAGCTCCGCGAGCGACCCGATGACGGGCGCCCCGAGCGCCGTGACGGGCCGTCAGCTCAAAGAGGTCAACCTGCGCACGCTGTAAGGGCGCGCAATCTCTCATCTTGTCGGGAGCTCGCTGCGCAAAGGCGAGCTTTCGATTGGCGGGAGCAAGGCGGGGGAGCGGGGTCATCGACTCTGCTCCCCCGCTTCATTTAAGCTTGCAACGGGTCTGTGTGCTTTTGGTTGCTTCAAATAAGTCGGTTGGCTTGGATTTTGCGAGATCGTATATACTAATGCCTCGCATGCGCGAGCATGTTCGAGAATATCTCGGATGGGCCGGGGCGGCGCCATGTTCTGAACCTGGTCAGGTCCGGGAGGAAGCAGCCATAAGGGACCGCTGACGAGCGCCCCTGCCTATCCGGGATATTCTTTTATCTTGACGGCTTGCGGCCGACGGGTTGGCCTGCCTTTCCAGCCGACCGGGCGCGACTGCAGTTTCGAGTGCGCTTCGAGGAAACCCCATGGAAATCATCCAGTTCTTCATTGACTTGCTGCAAGACCCTCGCGGCTTCATTGCCGAATGGATTGCAGCGTTCGGCATGGGCGCGTACATCCCCATCTTCTTGATCATCTTCATCGAGACCGGCGTGGTTATCATGCCGTTTCTGCCCGGTGATTCGCTCCTGTTCACGGCGGGTTTGTTCGCGGCCGACGGCGGCGGCTTGAACTTGGCGCTGCTGCTTCCGGTGGTGTGGGTGGCGGCGATCTTGGGCGATTCGTGCAACTACTGGATCGGTCGCGAATTCGGCAAGCACATCATCGATTCCGGGCGCGTCAAGTCGATGACGCCCGAGCGCATCGAGAAAACCGAAGGCCTTATTAACAAGTACGGCCCGCTGGCGATCTTCCTGGGTCGTTTCTTCCCGTTCATCCGCACGTTCGTGCCGTTCTTTGCAGGTTTCGGGCACATGCACTACCGCAAATTCTTGCTGTTCAACATCATCGGCGGTATTACGTGGTCCACCGTCTTCGTGCTGCTGGGCTACTTCTTCGGCGGCATTCCGGTGGTGCAGGAGCATTTCGAGCTGGTGATCGTTGGAATTGTGGCCATTTCCCTTATACCGGCCGTAGCGGGCGCGATCAAGGCGAAACTGAGTTCCTCCAAGGCGAAGGCTGGGAAATAGCCCGATCGTAGCATTGTGACGCTGCCCCTGCTGATGCTGTGGTGGCGCGCTGCGGCGGCTGCGCGGAAAGCGCGCTTCTTCTATAATGGGCAAGAACGCAGAAAACGCGGGCGCATGCCAGTGCAGGGCGCCCGCGTTCGCATAACCACGGATGCATACGGGAAAGCGGGAGCCGCGCGCTATGGCAGAGGCATTGTACAGAAAATACCGGCCGCAGATATTCGAAGACGTCGTTGGCCAGGAGCATATCGAACGCACTATCAAAAACGCGATCGAGCAGGATAAGGTAAGTCACGCGTACCTGTTCACCGGCCCGCGCGGCACCGGCAAAACCACTACGGCGCGCTTGCTTGCCAAGGCGCTTCTGTGCGAGCACGGCCCTACGTCCGAGCCTGACGGAACGTGCGATGATTGCACGATGATCGCCAACGGCGAGCATCCCGACGTGTACGAATTGGACGCCGCAAGTCGCACGGGCGTGGAGAACGTGCGCGAGGAGATCATCGGTCGCGTTCAGTTCGCTCCTACGCGCGGTCGGTACAAGATCTACATCATCGACGAGGTTCACATGCTGTCGACGGCGGCGTTCAACGCGCTGCTCAAGACGCTTGAAGAGCCGCCGAGCCACGTGGTATTCGTGCTGGCTACTACCGATCCCCAGAAGGTTCCCGAAACCATCCACTCGCGCTGCCAGCGTTTCGATTTCCGCCGCATTTCGGCTGAGTCCATCGTGTCGCGACTGGGCGCCATCTGCGTGTCCGAGGACGTGGAGTTCGAGGGCGAGGCGCTTGACCTGATCGCCCATCGCGCTGAAGGCGGCATGCGCAACGCGCTGACCTCGCTTGAGCAGCTTATCGCGTTCGGCGAGGGCAAGGTTACGCTTGAGGTGGCCGAGCGCATGCTGGGCGGGGTGGATACGAACGATCTGGCCGAGATCATGCAGGCCATTGGCAAGCGCGATGTGGCCACGTGCTTTCGCTGGACGGCGGAGTTCGTGGAAACGGGAGCCGATCTGGCTCAGTTCACGCGCGATTTGGCCGAGCACGTCCGCAATCTGTACGTCATGTCGCTGACCGATGCCGACGTTGCCTTGGAAGTGGGCGATACCGAGCGGCGCGAACTGGTGAGCGAACTGCCGCTGTTCGGGGCGGATCGTCTGTCGCGTCTGCTCGGCGTGCTGGGCGACTTGTCTGCCGAATTGAAAACGTCGACGAATCCGCGCTTGTCGTTCGAGATTGCGCTCACGCGCATGGTTCGTCCCGATTCGGATTTGACGCTCGAGGCGCTTGCCGAGCGCATCGAAGCGCTGGAAAGCGGGCATTCGGCCGTTGCCCACGTGACGTCGGCGGCGGCTCCGGTGGCCGTTCCTGCGGCGGCCCCGGCATCTGCGCCTGTCGCCCAGCCTGCCCAGCCCGTTCAGCCTGTTCAGGTTTCGCAACCTGCCCAGCCCGTTGCGGCTGTTCACGCTGCGCCCCAGCCTGCACCCGCTGCCCAGCCTGCGCCTGTGTCGCAGAGCCCGGCGCCCGCGGCCGCTCCGTCCGCGACCGCCTCTCCGGCTTCTGCTGCTCCTGCGGCCTCCGCTTCCGCCGCAGTTGTCCAGGCGGATCCTGGCGCACCGGCGGCAGCTTCGGGCCAAGTTGCCGACAGCCTGCAAAACCCCGCGGCTCTCCAGCGCGTTTGGCAGGCTGTTCTTGCTACGCTCAAGAAGAACAAGGCCGCTTACGGCGTTTTGTTCCTTAACACGAAGGCCGTGTACGATGCGGGCAAGCGCATCCTCTTGATCGAATTCCCTGCGGAAAACGCCTTCGCGTTCAAGGCCGTGCAGAAGCAAGATGTCCAAGATGCCGTGTCCGCCGCATTGACTCAGGCGTGCGGTTCCGCGGTGCCGTTCGCGTATTCGCAGGCCGGTGCAAGCGCCCCCGCGTCTCCGGCTGCTGCTTCCGCTGCTCGACCCGCTTCGGCGGTCTCCGCATCTCCTGCGGCCTCTGCCGCGCCTCGTGCGCAGGCGGCCGCATCCCACGCGCAGGCTCCGGTCGCTTCGACGTCTCGTCCGCAGCCCCAGCCCCAGCCGCAGCCGTCTGCGGCGATGCCGACCTACGACGTTCCTCCGTACGAGGACGAGCAGGTGCCCTACGACGACTTCGACGTTCCTGCGCCTGCGCCTGCGATGCCCGATGCTTCGCCGGTGCCTGCCGCGCAGCCGGCTCGGATGCCGCAGCCTCAGAGCGCGCCCGCTTCCATCCCGGCTTCGGCACCTGCTTCAACCCCTGCGACCGTGCAGAGCTCTCCCGCCGACCCCAGCGACCTGCAAGCCATTCTTGCCGCCGGTTTTGGAGCTGGCGTGGTCGTGGAAGAAGTGAAAGAATAGGAATCCGCGCCGTTCGAGGTTCGGTTGATGTGCCGGACCGGTCGATCGCGTGCTAACGAATCTGAAAGGAAACCGTACTATGGATATGAAGAAGATGATGAAGCAGGCTCAGAAAATGCAGATGGAGCTTGCTCGCGCGCAGGAAGAAATCAAGGACATGACGTTCGAGGCTACGGCTGGCGGCGGCATGGTCAAGGTTGTTGCGACGGGCGACATGGCCATCAGCAGCATCACGATCGATCCCGAGGCCGTTGACCCCGAGGACGTGGAAATGCTTCAGGATATGGTGACGGCTGCTGTCAACGAGGCGCTTCGCGGCGTGTCCGACATGAGCGCCACGCGCCTGAACGCCGCGACGGGCGGCATGAGCATCCCGGGCCTCATGTAGATCAGGCGAAGGGGAATTTGTCATGCACGCAGCGCCGTCTATCCAGAAACTGCTCGATGAGCTGGAGCGCTTGCCTGGAGTTGGTCCGAAGTCCGCCCAGCGCATAGCGTACTGGATACTGAATGCCGACAAGGCGACGGCGCTGCGTCTTTCCGAAGCTATTGCCGAGGTGAAAGACCAGGTTTGCTTCTGCAAACGCTGTTTCAACTACGCCGAGGACGATCTGTGCGAGATATGCCGCTCGTCCAAGCGCGATGCGAGCACGATCTGCGTGGTAAGCGAGCCGCGCGATATTCCTCCCATCGAGCGAACGACCGTCTATTCCGGGGTCTACCACGTGCTGGGGGGCGCGCTTTCTCCTATGGAGGGCATCGGGCCGGACAATCTGCGCATCGCCGAGCTTATGAAGCGCTTGGCAAGCGACGAGGTCCAAGAGGTTGTGTTGGCGACGAACCCAAACGTGGAAGGCGAGACCACGGCTGCGTACCTTGCGCGCCTTATCAAGCCGCTGGGAATTCGCGTTACGCGCCCTGCAAGCGGCTTGCCCGTAGGCGGCGATTTGGAGTTTGCCGACGAAGTCACGCTTGGTCGCGCTATCGAGGCTCGCAGGCCGTTGTAGCGGGCGCGGCGAGCGTCCGTGCATGACGGCCGATGCCCGCGGGAGCGTTTTCGGGCATAAAAAAGGGGACGTCTCCGTCCCAAAGATAAGAAGAAGGGTTCTGCCCCCTCCAAAAAACAGAACCCTTTTCTTTATCGAAGCATCAAGCTTCTGTAAAGCAGGTTGTAGTATACCACCGATCTCCACGAAATCACAACATGTTTTTTCGGCGAATAGCAAAGGGCTATGTTGACCTGGTGAAATGTTTGCTCGGAAAAGCTTAATATTCCAAAGCGTTTCCTTCTTGAAGCGGTCTCTGGAGCGTTTTCGCGGCCTTCGCGCGTTACGTTGCAAAGCGGTGTTTAGGCGCGATCCTTTGTGAGCTTCAGTATGTCTTCGCGAGACGACACCTCTAGCTTACGGTAAATATTATGAATGTGCGTTCGGGCGGTGTTGGGAGAGATGAACAGCACGTCTGCGATATAAGCCCCGCTGTGTCCTTCGGCAAGATACGAAAGGATCTCTTGCTCGCGGGCTGTCAGATTGTACGTTTCGGCCAGTTGGGCGCAGCGCACGGATGCGGGAGTGGGGCCGGCGTTCGATTGTCCTGTAGGTTCGACGCGGTCGTTTTCGTCGCTTGAGGTCCATTGCGTTTCGCGCTGGTATCGAATATGCGACGAGAAGACCATCGCGAATGCGTACAGCGTAGTAATTATCGTCACTACGATAGGGGTTACGTGGTCGCCCATCGCGGTGGCAAACGCTTGGCCCGTGAACGACGCGGCTGCAAAGAGGAAAACCGCAAGCGAGAAGACCGCGTCAGATGGGAATTCGCCCGCATTGGCTATGGCGCACAGTGTTGCAAGGGTGAGTATGGCCGCTAATGCGTAGAGGGCATACGTGAGGTACGTTGCCAGCTGTTCTCCCTGGCCTACGGTAGCCGTGATGCTTGTGACGGCTAAGAGCAGCATGGCCATAAGCGGAAGAAACGTTTGATGCATACCGCCACGCAGCGATAGCCGCCTTTTTCTTAGCAATGCATACGCCAGAAGAATTGTTGCATCGAGTGCAAGCATGGCTAGGTAGGCGTCCTGGCTCTGGTTGAACGACGTGCGCATTACCGCCATAACGAAAGCGAATACGATCAGGCCAAGGCCTGGAGCTGCAAGGACATCAACAAGGGATGCGGCGATTGCGCGCGGTTCGCCAGTTGACCGGCGTTTCGCCTTTTTGCAAGAGGGGACGGTTGCGCCAAGCGCCAACGGTACGATGACTGCTGTTATTGAAGCCAGTACGAACAGCGCGGTTACGCCAGCCAACGGTAGAATGCTGTAAAGATGGCATAAGAGCGCCGAGAGGATGCTAGCGAGAGAAACTATTTCGAGGGCGCGTTTGATCTTGAATCGAGTACACACGCGGCCCCAGGCAAGCACTAAGCACGTGTCTGCTAGTGCCGTGGTGAAAGCGAGTGCCACCACCGAGGTTGTTCCGAAGCTGCCGGACCAGGCGAAAAGAGCATACGTAAGCGAGCAGCAGAGGTAGATTGCCCCTCCGAACGAACTGAGCATCACGTAGGGAACGCGTTTTCCGGCAAGGGTGAGCCCAAGGAACAGGGCCCCTAAAACGGTCGCGCACAGAAGCGTGGTCTCGGCGAAGGTTCCTATGAAGGACTCGGCGTGCTCGAACCTTAAAAACGATATGACGGCACCTGAGTAGATTAGAAGCGTTGAAAACAAGCAGCCTAATCCTACGACCAAGGCGATTGCGGTCATTGGCGACTCGTTGGAAGTTCTTGGTTTCTGGTTGTCGCATGCCTTGGCCATGCGGTTCCTCCTGGCTGCTTGGGGCAGGCTGCATTATAGCATTGCTACGTCTCTTCGTTAATCAAAATGCTTGTTTGATCTGCTGAAACGCATGAGATTGAGAACATCTACGTAAAAACGTTGAGCGCCTTTGCCTTCGTTGAAGGCGAAATCAACGGTTCATCGGATAGCGCCAAACCGGTCTTCTGGTCAGGATGGAGCATGTTGAAGCCAACGCAGTGCAGCGTTGGGAGTTGGAGTGCGAAGGAGAGGGAGAGCGATGGAGCTTTCACGAAGGAATTTCCTGGCAGGAGCGGCGAGTGCTGGCGTTCTGGGCGTCATGGGGCTAGCCGGCTGCGCTCCGCAGCCGGCTAAGGAGCCGGACGGGGGAAGCGCGGCTACGGGCGAGGCCGCTTCGGCCCGCCCGGCATACTATATGTGCGACGAGAATTGGCTGGGCTCCGCGCCCGAGATTGCCGATGGCGACATTGCGGAGACGAAGTCTTTCGACGTCGTGGTGGTGGGCGGCGGTCATGCTGGCACGCAAGCGGCGTTGGCTGCTGCGCAAGAGGGCGCGAGCGTGGCCGTGATCGAGAAGCACAACGACGGCGAAATCGTGTATCGGGGCGACGACATCTGCTCGTACAATTCGAAGCTGCTGGAAAGCTGGGGTTTCGGTCCGTACGATCTGAATGAAATCGTGAACGAGTACGTGCGTCGCGCCAATGGACGGTGCAGCACCGATGTCATTCGTTCGTTCGTGTACAACTCGGGCGAAATGATGGACAATCTGGCTTCGCTCGTTCCCGATACGTCGAACGTGTTCGATTTCGAAGGCGGCGAGTGCATCGTTCAGATCGCTTACGACAAGCCGAACGGAGCCGATTACCCGGTGGAGGTGTCCGGCTATAAGATGTGGGCGTCCACCGTGCAAACCGTTGGTACGAAAAATGCCGACCCAGTGGGCAAGAGTGGCTTGACGGACGTTTCCCGCTTGGCCGAGCTCGAGACGTATTGCCGCGATGCCGCCGAGGATCTGGGCGCGAAATGGTTTTGCGGTCATGCTGCGGTGCGTTGCGTGCAGAGTGACGAGGGCGCAGTCCTTGGCGTTATCGCTCAAGATGCCGACGGATCCTATGTGCGCTTCGACGCATCCAAGGGCGTTATCCTGGCTACGGGCGACTTCGGTGCCAATGCCGACATGGTGTGGGAGCTTTGCTCGGAATGCGCCGAAAACGCCGAGCGACATGGCGTGGATAGGGAAACGTTGACGGGTATGACCGACTGCGATGGCTCCGGTCACAAAATGGGCTGCTGGGCGGGCGGCGCCATCGAGAGCCATCCGCGCCCCGTGGCTGGCGACGCGCCTTCCATTTCGTTCGGTCCCTGGGGTTCGGCTCCAAGCCTGTGGATGAACTGCAAGGGCGAGCGCTTCATGAACGAATCGTATGCGGGGCTGGTGCTGGCTCAGTCGTGCCGTCAGCCTATTGATCTCGAGGCGGCCATGGTGGGCAACTTCGCCATCATGGATAAAAAGCACATGCAGTATATTCAGGCGGGCGGCCTTGATCACGGTGCTCCTAACTGGGGATTTCCTGAGGGCATCGAAGAATATCGGGCGCAGATGGACGGCGCAGACCCCTCTGCTGGCACCATTGAGGTTCGCGGTCTGGAAATTGCGAACCGCACGAGGCCGTTTGTGAACGAGGTGTTCGTCGGGGCTACCGTGGAGGAAGCGCTGAAAAATGCCGGGCTTTCCGGGGAGGCTCTCGAAACCGCAAAGGCCACGGTCGAGCGTTACAACGAACTGTGCGCTGCTGGAGTGGATGCAGATTACGGCAAGCCGGAGAATCTGCTCATTCCGATCGACGAGGCCCCGTTCTATATTGCCAAGCAGGGCACCGAGCGCTTGTACGGTCCTGGCCTGAACACGCTTGCGGGCTTGTGCGTCAACGGAAGCTACCAGGTGCTTACGGCTTCGAAAAACGATGTCGTCAAGGGTCTGTATGCGGTGGGCAACACGATGGGCGAGCGCTACGGAAACGCTTACAACTGTCCCTCTGCGGGCAACAACATGGGCAACGCCATGACGAGCGGCCGCGTGGCTGGCAAGCACGCTGCTCGAAGCTAAACGACTCGCGACGATGCTGGGAACGGCGAGCGAGCGGTGATGCAGCGCACCGTCCGTCCGCGCATGTCGGCATCGTCTTTTCCTCCCTCCTGCGAAGGCCGCGCTCGAGCGCGGCCTTCGTGCGTTCGGGCGCGGCTAGCATGATCGGTTGCTGGAGGTGGACCCTGATGCGCCGGTGCCGCCCGCGTTCGCGTTTGCGCTCGCTTCCTGTCAAGCTCCCTTCCGTGCGTCGTGCTATACTGAGCGCCGAATGAACAGGGGGAAGCGCATGGTGAACATTCCTAGTCCGGCGGTGTCCATAGTTGGACGCCATAATTCGGGCAAGACCACGCTGATCGAAAAGCTTATCGCTGAACTGGTGGCTCGAGGCCTCGACGTGGGTAGCGTGAAGCACCACAGCCACGTGGGCTTCGATATCGATATTCCCGGAAAGGACTCGTATCGCCATCGCGCCGCCGGTGCAAGCGAGACGGTGATTGCAGCTCCGGGCCAGATGGCGCGCGTGAAAACCGTCAAAGGCGAAATCGAGTGCGCTGAAATCGTGCGCAGCATGCCCGGTCATGACATCGTGGTGGTGGAAGGCTATCGCAAAAGTGGGCTTCCCACCATCGAAATCATGCGTTCGGGCAACGAAGCCGACGCACGCGTAGCCGACGTGTTCGCCGAAGGCGCGCGTTGCGGTTGGCCGCTCGGCACCGACTTCACGCAGTTCACGCGCGGTACGGTTCCTCCTGCTGACGACCCGGCCGCTCACGAGATGCTCGAACGTTCCCAGCAAGCGCCTGCTTCAGCAACGGGCAGTCACTTCGCCGTGCAGCATCCCGATCATGCCGATATTTCCAACAAGCTTCCCACGGCGCAGACCGTTGCCGTGGTGACCGATATCGCCGATGCGCATCGCGCTGCCGAGACGTACGGCATCCCCTCGTTCGATTTGAACGACGTTTCCGGATTGGCGGATTTCGTCGCGCAGCGCTACGCTCGGCCGCGTGTGACCGTGGTGATCCAGGCAGGCGGGGAGAGCCGTCGCATGGGTCAGAGCAAGGCGACGGTTCCGTTCGCGGGCCGCCCCCTTATCGCCCGCATGGTCGAGCGACTTGCTCCCGCTTCGGATGACTTGATCATCACGACGAACGAGCCGGAAAACCTGACGTTTCTGTACGACATGTTCCCGCAGTACCGCATCCAGTTCGTGCGGGATGCGTGCGAATGCCGCGGTGCGCTGCCGGGGTTGTACACGGCTCTGCAGGCGGCCGGCAACCCGTACGTTGCCGTAGTGGCGTGCGACATGGTGTTCGCATCGCCGTCGCTTGTTGTTGCCGAAGCCCTGGCCATGAACGAGTCGGGCGCCGACGTGGTGGTTCCCATCAACAAGCACGGCTACGAGCCGTTCCACGCAATGTATCGTCGCTCGGGCTGCCTGCCTGCCGTGACCGCGGCGCTCGACCGGGGAGAAAAGCGCGCCCAGGCGTTCTTCGCCGACGTGAACGTGCTCGAATTCCCGCAAGCGCGCGTCTTGGAGGCCGAGCCCATGGGCGGCTGCTTTATTAATGCGAACACGCCCGAAGAGCTTCGCTCGTTGGAAGAATCTTTCTTGGAGGGGTAGCATGCCCAACCTTATCGACATAGTCGAAGTGGCGGAAGCGCTTGAGAGCAAGGCCGTTTACTTGGCCTCCGATCGCTGCACGGTGGTGCGAAACCGTCATTCCTCGTGCACGAAGTGCTCGGATGCGTGCCCGACCGGCGCAGTTGAGGCGGTCGACAACGTGCTGTCGCTTGACAGCGATGCCTGCGTGGCATGCGGGGCCTGCACGACGGTCTGTCCCACCGAAGCGCTTATTCCGTTGCAGCCGCTTGACGAGGACCTTGCTTCAAGCGTGGCGGAAGGCGTGGTGAATACCGAAGGGATGGCCGTATTCGCGTGCGCTCGCATAGCGTCGAAGCGCGTGGGCGATCCCCGACGT
This sequence comes from Paraeggerthella hominis, assembly GCF_021044775.1. Lineage (NCBI taxonomy): Bacteria > Bacillati > Actinomycetota > Coriobacteriia > Eggerthellales > Eggerthellaceae > Paraeggerthella > Paraeggerthella hominis. Next base: position 93,576 of record NZ_JAJNOQ010000004.1, on the reverse strand, counting down.
TACGCGGAGGTTCCGTGCTTGGCTCGCATGGAAGAAAGCGTGCTTCTGGGGCTTGCCGCGCGCGGCGTGGAGGATATCGTGCTGGTTGACGGCACGTGCTCGACGTGTAAATTCAGAGCGAATGTGCCGGGGATCGACGCCACCGTTCGTTCGGCGAACGATCTGATTGCCGCGCAAGGTTCCGAGATCCGCGTGAGGCGGGCGTCGGCGTTTCCCGAGGAAGTGTTGCTGCAGGACAAGCGCAGCTTGCTGGGTGAATCGCGCCGGGGATTTTTCACCAGCGCTCGTTCGCGCGCGGTGGATGCGGCCGGGAAAACCGCCGAAGTGATGGTGTTCAAAAACGATGGCACCGCTGGTCCGTCGCTACGCGATCGCCTGCGCATGTCCGACGCGGGAACGCTTCCGCAGTTCAACCCCGAGCGCCGTATGCGCGTGCTCGACGCCATGGATGGGCTGGGCGCTTCGACGGTGCCTGAAATCGATACGCGGCTGTTCGGGTCGGTGTCGATCGACGAAGAAGCATGCAGCTCATGCGGCATGTGCACGGTGTTCTGTCCTACGGGAGCGCTCAAGAAGAGCGAGATGAAGCCCGCGGACGGCGAAGGCAGCTTCCTTGAATTCTCCGCGGCCGATTGCGTGCAGTGCCGCCTGTGCTCCGATGCATGCTTGAAGAGTTGCTTGACCGTAAGCTCTACGGTGAGCACCGATGAGCTGTTCGACTTCGAGCCGCGCCTCATCCATCTGCCGAACCCTCCGAAGCGCACCGGTATTCTGGGCGGCCTGAAGCGCTAGTCGAGCATTCGGATGCGGGCGGTCTCTTTCTGGGGTATGCTAGGCTTTGAGCTTGCCGGATAAAAGGAGGCCGCCATGTATGCCCGTCAGGTTCGCGCCATCGCTCGGAGTGCTCTGCGGGGCATGTGGGGCGTTGCGCTCGTTGTTGCCCTGGTGGCCGTGATCATAGGCGACGTAAACGCCGCCGTGCTGCCGTCTTTCACCGTTCAAGCGGGCGATGCTTTCTATACCGTCGGCAGTTCTGACGGATTCTCGTACTTGGTGCATATTCCTTTCGCGTTCGAGCTTGCTTTTGCGGAGCCGTTCGGTTTCTTGGGCGTTGTCATCGGCATCTACGGCGTTGTTGTTCTGATAATCGGCGGGGCGGTGCGGCAAGGACTTTGCCAGTTCAGCATTAACCTGATCAAGAAAGATGCCCCTGCGGAATTCAACGTCTTGTTTTCGAAGTTTTCGAACTTGGGCAAGTGTCTTTTACTGAATCTTGCCATGTGGCTTCTCATTTTTGCATGGTCGTTGCTGCTCATCGTTCCGGGCATCATCGCCGCCTACCGCTACGCTATGGCTCCCTACATCATGGCGCAAAATCCGGATATTGGCGTGATGGACGCCATCGGCCAGTCCAAGGAGCTTATGAGGGGGCACAAAGGCCGGCTGTTCTGGTTGAGCCTGACCTTCATTGGGTGGGTGCTCCTGTCGGTTTTGACCTTTGGGATAGGCTTTCTCTGGCTGAACCCCTACATGGAGGCGGTGCAGGCGGCTTTCTATCTGGAGCGAACCGATCAGCTTCCAAGCACGTACGAAAACAGCTCCGCTTTCATCTAGCTCAGAGAATCAAGGCGGGACAAGCGTTTGCGCTCGAAGTTCTTGGAACGAGCTTTCGAGCCTTCGGCGAGGTTGCCATATGTCGATTTGTAAACTGTATTGAAAACGAGTACAGAACTGTTGTATAAGTAGGTGCAGCAGACAGGGGCCGATTGTCCTCGATCGGCCCATTCGATTTTCGGAGTAAGTATGAACAGCGATTTCATGGTAGCGGTGCACGCGCTTGTGTATTTGAACCATAAGGCGGACACCGTTTCGAGCGAGGCGCTTGCCGAGAACATTTGCACGAATGCGGCGCGCGTGCGCAAGGTGATGGTGCCGCTCAAGCGCGCGGGCCTGGTGTCGACGCGCGAAGGAAGCGTGGGCGGATACCGATTCGCGGCCGATGCTGCTGAAGTGAGCCTGCGAACGGTGGCTGACGCTTTGGGCGTGCGTTTCGTCGAATCGACCTGGCACAGCGGCAGTCATGACATGGATTGCCTTATCGCGTGCGGGATGGCCGATGTCATGGACGGCATCTTCGCCGACCTGAACAAGCGCTGTTTCGAGGAGCTTGATCGCACGAGCGTAGCCGACATCGATGCGCGCATATTCGAGCCGAGCGCTCGAGACGCCGATCGTGCGACGCATCCCCATTCGCTGATCCCAAGCAATTCGACCGATTAGGAGACGTCCCATGGGTTTTTCTCTCGAAACGAGCATTCCCGCTTTGACGGTGTTCGTGCAAGGACTCCTGAGCTTTTTCTCTCCCTGCGTGCTGCCGTTGATTCCGTTGTACGTGGGCTATCTTGCCGGCGGCGCAGGCAAGGTGGGCGAAGACGGGCTCATCGAGTACCCGCGCAAGAAAGTGTTCGTGAACACGCTGTTTTTCGTTGTTGGCGTGAGCTTCGCGTTCTTTTTGCTGGGCTTTGGGTTTACGGCGCTCGGGCAGTTTTTCACGGGCAACCAGCGCGTGTTCTCGATGGTGGCAGGCATCATCATGGTGGCGTTCGGCCTGTACATGCTGGGCGCGTTCGGCAAGACGCGCCTGATCGAATCCGAGCGTCGCCTACCGTTCAACCTGGGCTCGTTCGCTATGAATCCCCTGGTCGCCTTGGTGTTGGGCTTTACGTTCAGCTTTGCGTGGACGCCGTGCGTGGGGCCGGTGCTGGCAGGCGTTTTGCTTATGGCGTCGTCGAGCGCGTCGGCGGCGTGGGGCTATGTGCTGGTGGCCGTGTATACGCTGGGCTTCGTGCTGCCGTTTTTGATGGTGGGCTTGTTCACCGGCGAGGTGCTGCGCTTTTTCCGCACGCACGGAAACGTGGTCAAGTACACGGTGAAGGTGGGAGGAGCGCTGCTCATCGTCATGGGCTTGATGACGGTGACGGGATGGATGAACGGCGTGACCAGCTACCTGTCTTCGTTCGGCGCCGCTCCCGCCGCGCAGGAGCAGCCTGCTGATGGGGCGGGCGATGCGGGCAAGACGAACTCGGACGAGCAGCCTTCGTCGTCCGCATCGTCGCCTGATGGGGACGCTGCTGGAAAGGGTTCCTCGGAGGATGCCGCTTTGGCTCCCATGGCCGATATCTCCTTGGTTGATCAGGATGGCGTGGAGCATAAGTTGTCCGATTATCGCGGCAAGACCGTGTTCCTGAACTTCTTCGCCACGTGGTGCGGGCCGTGTCAGCGCGAGATTCCCGATATCGAGGCACTGTACCGCGATCGTGGTCAGAATCAGGGCGATCTGGTGGTTCTGGGCGTGGCGAATCCTAAAACCGCCGATAGACCGCAGAACAGCGATGCTTCCGAGGGCGATGTGAAATCGTTCATCAAGGAATACGGCATCACGTATCCGGTGCTGATGGACACAAAGGGCCAGTTGTTCAGCGCGTACGGGATCAGGTCGTTTCCCACTACGTTCATGATCGACAAAGACGGTAACGTGTTCGGATACGTCACCGGCATGCTCACCGCCGACGTCATGAACAGCATCGTAGAGCAAACGATGACCGGCGTGCGGAAGTAGGTTTTGCGCGGAGGTTTCTGACCGCTCGTTCCGTTCTGGGCGAGCGGTTTTTTGTCTTGCGACATTCCGGGTGATGAAAGGCTCTCGCTTGCAGTCGATGCGGGGGCTAAACCGTTTCTAGCCGTCCTAATAGTGCTCCTGGTTTTTAGGGTGCTTAGGCGCGGCGCGAGATCTCTTACTTTACAGCGTAAAGAAATCGCGTTACCATTTGCTTTACAGTGTAAAGAAAGCACTGGGGGAGTCCGGCTTAAACGCCGGACCAAGGCATCAACAAAGGAGGAGCAATGGGAGAAGCGGACGTTTCACGTCGTTCGTTCCTGAAGGGCGTCGGCTTGGCCGGGTTGTCCGCTGGGGCGATGGGTGCATTCGGATCTGCGGGCATCGCGTTTGCCGATGACGCGGCAGCTGGTGCGTCATCAAGCGATGCGGGCGATGTGTACCGACAGCTTGCCAGCGACACAAACCTGATTCCGGTAAACAAGGCTGCTTGCCCTGGACCGCGCGGGCCGGTCGGATTCGAGGATCGCGACATCGCTGCAAGCGAAATAGGGTCTACCGAAGACTGCGACATCGTGGTGGTGGGTGCCGGCATCGGCGGCCTTATGGCAAGCCTCAAAGCTGCAGAAGAAGGCGCGAAGGTTATCTGCATTGAAAAAATGACGAAAGGTCGCGGCTGCTTCGAGTGCTTTGGCGCCGCAGGTGCGAAATGCCAGGAAGGCACAGCTATCGACAAGGTGGCGCTGCTCGATGAGATATATCGAAGCGCATATTGGCGCGTGCGTCCTGAACCCACGCGTACGTATGTTGATCGCTCGGGGGAGGCTACGGATTTCTGGCAGTCGATGCTGGACAAGGGGCAAAACGGCTTCGTTATATCCAAGGTTGAAGGGGCTCCCTCTACTAACGGCATGCCTGCGTTGAACCCGCTTATTGATACCGAGCTGGGTTTTTACGACAGCCCCTCGCTTCCGCCCGATGCGGGCGTGCGTTCTGGCTATTCGGGCATTTACGTGTGCCTTGAAATGCAGGAAGTAGCAAAGCTCTACGACAATTTGGATCTGCGCTTTGAAACTCCCGGCGTGCAGTTGGTTCGTGACGAGTCCGGTCGCGTAAGTGGCGTTATCGCTAAAAGCGGTGATACGTACGTGAAGATCAATGCCGGCAAAGGCGTTATTCTTGCCACTGGCGGCTACGATGCGAACCCTGATCTTATGCAAGCCTGGACGCGACCGGAGGACTACGCGACGTCGAGTTGGTGGAATCCCGGTTGGGGGACTACCGGCGACGGACACCTGATGGGTATCAAGATAGGTGCTCAGATGGATTCTTGCCCGCAGCCGATCATGAACTTTCGTTGGGGTAATCCGGATTCGTTTTACGATGCACGTACGTGGAACGCTGTCTACTTCGCGCTTATGGTCAACGGTCAGGGAAAGCGCTTCGTGCGCGAGGATCTTCCGTTCCAGAGCGTGTCCAATGCTCAAAACGCCCAGCCCGGTTATGGAAAGAATTGCTGGCAAGTGTTCGACGAGACGATGTTCGAAGGCATGGAAGACGCGGTCGACGAGTTTAAGGAGAAGGGGTGGCTCTTCGAGGGTTCCTCTCCTGAGGAGCTTGCAAAGCAGTGCGGCGTAGATCCCCAGGGTCTCGCGGACACTATCGCACGTTACAACGAGTTCTTTAAGGATGGCGTAGACAGGGATTTCGGGCGTGATCTCTCCCAAACCATGCCGTTTACGGGTACGCGCTACTTTGCCCTGACTACGAATAGCTGCGTGCTAGCTACGGTTGGCGGATTGACTATCGACGGCGACTGTCGTGTGCTTGACGCGGATGATCAGGTTATCGAGGGCTTGTACGCTGTCGGCAACGCATCGGGGAACTTCTTTGCAGGGAATTACCCGCGTCATATTCCAGGAACGTCTATCGGTAGGGCTGTCACGTTCGGCTACGTGGCTGCCGAGCATGCCGTGAAGGGAGCGTAAGGAACTATGTTGAATGCGAACCGATCCGCACGCGTGAAAACTGTCGTTTTTGCCGCCGCGCTGTGCTTTTCGCTCGGGCTTGCGGCATGCGCGCCAAGCGGAACTCAGGAAAGCTCGTCGTCTGTGGCGACGACGCAAACATCTGGCGACGTCGCGGGGGCTTATGTGTCCGATGAGCAATGCTTGAGCTGTCATGGTGGAAGCTACGAGGCTCTTGCTGAAACTACGTCATCGTACGGAGCCAGCAACCCTCATGATTCTATCCACGGAGGTTACAATTCCTGCGTGAATTGCCATGCGAAGGACAAGGAGGTCACCGACAACCAGTGCCTCCATTGTCATGATTGGCCCCATAATCCCAAGACGGCCTAGGCGCGATTCGCCGCTTGTCTGCATAGCGGTTTAAGTCCCTGCTTCTTGATTGCGTAATACGCAGGCCGGCCTTTGTGCCGGCCTGATTGGTTTTCGCATGATGTGCGTCCGGCGCCTCGGGGCGCGCGAATCGTCGTGCTATGCTGATGATGAAACGTATGCGCGTCGGGAGGGAACATCGTGGGCTCGGAGTTTGCGAGGAATCGAAAATGCGGACTGAACAAGGACGTTATCGTTGATGCTGCCTACCGCATGATCGATCGCGATGGATTGAGCACGTTTACCATGCGCGCGCTCGGAGCGGAGCTGGGCGTTTCGGCCATGGCGTTTTACGCGCACTTTTCTTCGCGCGAAGAAGTGCTTGCGGCGGTGCTTACGCGATTCATGGAAACGATGGATACCGACCCCGTTCCCGGTGAACGCTGGGATGATACGCTGCGCCGCACCATGACCTCGATCCATCGGGAGTTCTTCGCGCACCCGCACATGCACGATGTGGACAACGGAATAGATCCGTTCGTTTCGTATGCGGGACTGGCGGCGCATACGGAAAAAATCGTATCCCTGCATCTCGCGCAAGGGATGCCGGAGGACGTTCTTGCCAAAGCATGGGCGATGGTCGATGCGTTTCTCTCGGGATTCAACGCCAGCGCAATCGGAGCCGCTCGTCTTCGAAGCGCAGAAGAGACGCATGGCGATGAGTCCTCTTGTCTGCCTCCGTGGCAACGCATCGTGCGCAGCGCCTATACCGAAGACTCCTTTGCCAACGGTATCGAGATGATCATTATCGGCGTGAGGGGGCTGGCTGCGCCCGATCCGTGCGAATGGCGCACTCCTGCCTAGACTGCAGATGGACATGCGAAGCGCCCACCGAGATAGGTGGGCGCTTCGTGCTGGAAGGTCGCGCGTGGGAGGGGTGTGCGCGACCGTAAGGGGTATTGCGCTATTTGGCTGCCAGCAGCTTGACCACATGCAGCGCCTCGGTCATGGTGCGACCGCAAGCTACGCCGTGCATCTGGTCGGGATAGTTGCCGCTGAACAGGGAGCCCGAGCAGTCGCCGGCGCAGTACAATCCTTCGATAGGCTCAAACTCTGCATTGAGGGCCTGGCAGTCTTCGTTGATGCGAACGCCGTCGATGGTGGTCAGCAGCGTGCCGCCCAGCGTAGCGCCGAAGAACGGAGGCGTGCGAAGCTCGGACAGGCGGTACGCTTCCTTTCCGAAGTCCACGTCTTCCTGAGCGTCGAACAGCTCGTTGTAGCGCTTGCAGGTGGCTAGGAAGTTCTTTTTGGCATCGGCATCGAAGCCCAGCTTGTCGGCCAGTTCCTCAAGCGTATCGGCCATTTGCAGGCGGCCGTCTGCAAGCTCTTTCTCGAAGTACTTTTCCAAATCGTAGGTGCCGTCTTCGCGCTTGACGCGCTGAACGCCCATGCGGGTGCCGGCGCTGCAGCCCAATGTGTGGAAGCGCTGCACGTCTTCGCCGAAGTTTCCGTCCCACACGCTAATGTACACGCCGCCAGGCTGCTGGGCTGCCGCATGCGGCAGATAGTCGTAGTCGGCGGATTCCAGTGCGAAGCGCTTGCCTTTTGTGTTCACTTTCAGGAACGGCTGCGTGCCTGGGTTGAACTGGCCGTTGCCCGGGAACTGCGGCTTGCCGGCTTCGATGGATTCCTGGGTGTAGCCGGCGGTGGTTCCGGGAGCTACCAGGCCGCGGTCGAAGATCATGGTCGCGCTGGTGATATCCTTTACGGCACCAGCCCACAGGGCGGCTTTGATGCCCATGCCGTCGTTGTTCTGGTTGTAGCCCAAGGCGGTAACCGAAGCGGTGGTGATGGGGGACAGGGCGGACAGCATGGTGGGGTTGGCGCTGTAGCCGCCCGTTGTCAGCAGCACGCCTTTTTTGGCGTTGATCTGGGTGTAGCCGTTGTCGGTCTTGAAGATGGCGCCCGTTACCTTGCCAGACTCGTCGGTAACCAGCTTGGCTAATTCGTGCTTGTAGGAAATCTGGTAGCCGTTGTCGTTCATGATTTGCTCGAACAGCTTGTTGCGCTCCGGAATGCCGTCTCGTCCGCCTTCGGCATTGCCGTAGTGATGCTCGCCGCACGGAGTGTAGAAGGGGGTGGCGCCCATGCCGCCGGGCATTTCGAACTCATCGGCGATGACCTTCGCGCCAGCAGCGCTCATGTACTTGTCGACGTACTCGAACATGTCGTTGCTCTCGTTCATCCACATGTTGATGAGAGCCTGGTCGCACGTTCCGCTGGAGTAGCGAGCCCATTCGCCATGCAGACGAGCGCGGTCGGTGTAATAGCCCTGGTCGGTGAAGGGCTTGGTGTCAACGGCATTGAACCAATGGCGCGTGGCGCCTACTTCGGAGCCCTTCTCGCATAGGATGAAGTCCATCTTCTGGTCAGATGCGTAGGCGCCTGCGATCATGCCGCCGTTGCCGGCGCCCACGATAAGAAGATCGGTGTCCTTGGTTTCCGCGATGTCGCTTTCGGCGATTTCGGGCGCAGATCCCAGCCAGTCAACGGTTATGGCGCTGCTGCCGTTGTCTGTGGCTACAACGCCATTGGAAGCGGCTTTCGCTTCGGTGGAGCCTGCTGCTTTAGCATCGCCCGAGCCAGGAGCTTGCGGAGCGCAGCCGGCTAGCCCAATAGCGGCAAGCGCGCCGGCTCCTGCCATGCCGCCCAAAAAACTGCGACGAGATATTCCCTGTGATTTCATACGTTCCTCCTTCAAATGTGTTCTCTTGCCGCCCGACAGCGTCATGCGGCATCCCTCGGTCTTCACCTTATCGACGTTGCGCGGTGCTGAAACCACCCTGCAAGGGGCGTTTCGATTGGGGTCGTCGGGTGGCTTCTGCTCCCCCCGATGGGGTGATTTGTGCGCATTATGCCTGATGGGAATTGGATTGACGCTTCCTGCGCTCGCAGCACGGGCGTGTTTCACGTACAATGGGGACACGTGATCAAGGGGGGGGGAGGGACCTTGCAATCGGTTGCACAACGAATTCGTAGCTTGGGAGAGGCTGTGGATTCGGTTACGTTGCTGTGCGTGGTGGGCTTTGCCGTCATGGGGTTTGTTGGCGGAGTTTTAAATGCCAGTTTGTATGCGCGCGTGGCCGAGTACTGCGGGATCGCTCGCGAGGTGGCCACGCTGTTTTCGGGCGCGCTGTTTTTAGGGGTGTTCCTCGTCGCCTCGCGCAAGCCCGTTCTGCTTGATCGACGGCTGTTAACCGTAGGTGCGCTCGGCTGCGCAATCACGGCGGCTTTTGTGCTGGAATTCGCGCTATCCCTTGGCAACGGGCCTCTAACGATTGTTGGCTTCCTGTTTTCGAACGTTGCTTCGGTTTGGGCTTCCGTCATGCTTTTATGCACTCTGGCGTCCTTGCGTTCGATGGAAGCGGTGCTGGTTGCTGTGGTGTGCGGCACGGCGCTGGGCGAGGTGGTGCGCGTGGTTCATCCGCCGGTGTTGTTCCAGGTGGGTGTTGTCGAGGTTGTGGCCTGCCACGCGCTGGTCATCATGTTGCTGTACCGTCGCGGCGGTCTAAGGCTTGACCAAGTGGCGCGCGGCGCGTCTCCGGCCAGTCTTGAGCTTTCTAATCCTGAATCGTTTTTGCAGCCAGCGCACGCTTTGTTTTTATGTGCGGCGTTGTTTAGCGTGGCAACGGGGTACGGTTTGACGCTTAACGAAGTTTCGCACGCCCCGGTAGGCGTGGAGATTTCGGCGTTTGTTCTGATGGGCGTGGCGGTCTGGATGCTGCTCTCCGGCGGGGAGGGCAAGGAGGATCTGCTGTTCTCCTTTTCAGTACTGCTTGTGGTCGCCGGATTCATCATTGCTCCCTTTACTTTTTTGACAGGCATTCCTTCGGCAAATGCTTTATTGCGCATTGGCGTGCGCTGTTTCGACATGCTGGTGTGGCTGGTGGTTCTTTCGGTTGGAAGGCGCAACCTGCTTGCATTGCTGCCGACGTATGCGCTCATACGCTGCATGAACGCTGTCGGCACCGATATAGGCGCCGTTGCCGGTCATACGACGAACGACTTGGTGGGGACGAATGGCGATGCCGCCATGCTCATTGCCGAAACGGTGCTGTTCGCGTTCGTTGCTTTCCTGTGGTTGGGCTTTCGGAAGTTCAGTTTCACTGACACTATCCAGGGCGTAGTGGGCATGGGCGCGTCGGCGGATCGCGCGCGGATGCGGAACGAGTTGTCGGAAAACGAAACTGCGCCGCGGGGCGAAAGGGGAGACGCGACGACGAGCGTTGCGGTTGCGCCGAGCATTGAGGAACGATGTCGTTTTATCGGGGTGGATTGTGGTTTGACCGAGCGCGAAACCGAGATATTCGCGATGTTGGCGCGTGGGCGCAACGGGCAATTCGTCATGGACTATTACGTAGTTTCTCGAAACACGGTGAAAAGCCACGTTAAGCATATATATGCCAAATTGGGCGTTCACTCTCAACAAGAGTTGATTGACTTGGTGGAGGATTGGCGCGCGCCAGCGGCACGGCCTTAGCGTTCGAGCAGGAAGCGCTCGACTTCGCGGTTGAATGCTTCGGGGTTCTTGGCTGCCACGAAGTGATCTCCGGGAACGAACGTCAGGCGTGCATCGGGCAGGCTTTTCGCGATCAGCCGCGTGTGGCCCTCCTCGATCATGTCGTCCGTGCCCGCTATCACGAGCGTCGGCACGTCAAGTCTGCTCAACTGCCGCGGATCGATGTTCGGGTCGTTCACCATAAGCCCCAGCATCTCGGCGTTGTCATGCGCCTTTTTGCTCCAGCGGGCAAACAGCGACGCCGCGCGATACCCCAGTTCAATGGGAATCTGCACGGATCGCTTCACGCCGGCTGCGTTCAGGTTCGCGCCGTTCAGGACAAGGCGGTCCACGCGATCCGGATGTGCGAGCGCGAACGTGAGCGCGATGTTGCCGCCGTCCGAGAATCCCAGAACATGGGCGCGTTCGATAGCGTGCGCGTCCATAAATCGCAGCAGGTCGTCGGCGAACTGGCGAATGGTGAACGGGGCGCTCCCTCGCGGCGATCGGCCGTGCCCGCGTGTGTCCAGGGCGATCACGCGAAAGCTGCGCGAGAATCGTTCGATCTGATGCTCGAAGTACGTTGAGTCCTCGCCGTTACCGTGCAGCAAGATGAGCGGCGTGCCGGATCCTTGCTCGCGGTAGTGCAGCTTGACGTCCATGGCACGCCCCTCCTTCGTCCTGCAATCGTTTTGGCGCTCCGCCTATCATAGACTACGCGCGTCGCTTGCGCCCCTTGCTTTGCCATCCGGCTCCCATCCAGCCCCGTCCAACCCCTGCCCGCTCGCACCCGCGCCGCGACCCGAACCCCCCCCCATCTCGTCCGCACGTCGCCTCCACCCGGCCTCATCCTGCGCGCTTTGCCCCTCCCGTGCGCAGGATCGGTTGTGCTACACTTCGAAGTCATCCTTATCCGAACATGAACAGCGAAAAGGGGACGCGCATGACGTCTTCAGCACGTGATTTCCCTGCGGCGGCTGACGAAGCGGCGGCATCGCCAACCGGCATTGCCGCCGGCCTGCACGTTGCCGAACCCGATCGGAAGTCTTGGCTGGACATAGCCTTCGTCCGCGCAGGCGGCATGTTCAGCGCGCCCACGCTCATGGTCGGCGCCGCTTTGGGCATGGGACTGGCGCTGTCGGGGGCCGCCCTCGCTACGCTGGCGGGGTTTGGATTTATTGTGGCGTATATGTGCTTCGTCAGCATGCAGGCTGCTGACCTGGGTCTTCCTACTGCTTCTTTGGCTGCGCCGGCGCTTGGGCGCGCGGGCGCTCGCTACCTGGTTTCCCTTATCGTGGGCGTGGTGACCATTGGCTGGTTCGGCGTGCAAACGGCGGTATGCGGAGCTTCGCTGTCCCTTATGCTGCTCGATGTGTTCGCCATCGAAGCCCCGGTGTGGGCTTGCTCGGTTGCCTTGGGCGCCCTCATGCTGATCACGGCCGTCATCGGGTTCAACGGCCTGAAATGGTTGAGCTCGGTCGCCGCGCCGCTGCTGGTGCTTATCTGCTTGTACGGTGTGGGAGCTTCCATCGCGCGCGCAGGAAGCTTGGAGCCGCTGTTGGGGTACGTGCCGTTGCCGGCCGACGCCATCGGGTTCATCGCCGGCGTCAACATGGCCGTGGGCTTGTTCGCGTTCGCGGGGGCCACGGCTGGCGATTTCGCTCGATTCGCGCGCACGCGCAAGGATGCCGTGCTCTCATGCGTGGTGGGCGTGATCCCGGCCGCGCTCGTGGCGCTGGTGGCGGGCGCTTCGTTGGCTATCGTCACGGGCGAGTCCGACATTGCCGTCATCATGAACTCGGTAGGCCTTCCGGCAGTGGGCCTGGTGGCGCTCGTGCTGTCGGCGTGGACGGTGAACGCGGGCAACGTGTACTCGGCGGGGTTGGGCTTCGCCGTCATGATGGGTCGTGACGAAGACGGGTCCAAGTGGACCACGGCCGTGTCCGGCGTGCTGGGCATCGTGCTGGCGGTGGGCGGCATCCTGGGGCAGTTCGAGGCGTTCCTCACGGTGCTTTCCGCATGCGGCCCGGCTCTTGCGGGCGTGATGATTGCCGACTACTGGCTCGTGCGCAAAGGCCGTCCTGAAAACGTGCGCGTGCAGGAGGGCTTTTCGGTTGCGGGCCTGGCCGGGCTTGTAGCCGGTATAGCGGTCGGCGTGGTGACCGGCGGCACGTTCGCCCTTGTTCCCGGGCTTGAGTTTCTCGACATGCCGTTTTTCATCGGGCCGGTGAACGGCATAGCGGTATCTATGGTGGTTTACGTTGTTGCTTACAAGCTGGCCAAACTTCCCGCATTCCCCGGTACAATTCAACTTATCGTTCATCGCAAGTAGGGGGGCAGCAGCGTGCGTCTTATCCAGGTGGAGGACATCGCCGATATAGCGTTGGGCTCGTCGCTTCTGGGTGCTGGCGGCGGGGGAGATCCGTACATGGGCTCGCTCGAAACCACTGCTGCCATTTGCGAATGCGGCCCGGTGCGTCTGCTGGATGCCGACGAGGTGCCCGACGATTGGACGGTGGCGTCCATCGGCAGCGTGGGCGCGCCTTCGGTGGTGCTCGAGAAGGGCGTTAACGGCCAGGAGTACGTTCGCGCGCTCGACCTGCTGGAACGCAGGCTGGGCCGCTCCATTGACGCGTTCGTCTTGGCCGAGGCCGGTGGCTTGAACTCGCTGGTTCCCATTGCCGCGGCGGCTCGCGTGGGGATACCGGTGGTCAACGTGGACGGCATGGGCCGCGCGTTTCCCGGATTGCAGCAGGATACGTACTGCATGGCCGGCGTGCCCACTACGCCCATGGCGTTCGTGGACGAGAAGGGCAACCGCGCCCTCATCGAAACCATCGACAACGATTGGACCGAGGCCATCGGGCGCGCGGTGACCACGGCATGCGGCGGCTCGCTCATCAATCTGGGAGCTTCGATGTCGGGTGCGAAGATGAAGGAGTGCGCCGTTCGCGGGACGGTTGACCTGGCTCAACGCCTCGGCCGTATTATCCGTACGGCGAAGGACGCGCGCGAGCGCTCCGCCCGTGCGTTCTTCCTGGAGGAATCGGACGCGCGCCTGTTCTTATGCGCGAAGATCGTCGACGTGCTGCGCGAGACGCGGGATGGCTACAACTTCGGGCGCGCCGTGCTGGAAGGCGTGGGCGACGATAGGGGGCATGCGGGCTCGGTCGTGTTCCAGAACGAGAACCTGTACGCCGAAGTGGACGGGCGCGTTGCCATGAGCGTTCCCGACTTGGTGTGCCTGGTGGATGCCGATACCTTCGTGCCGGTGACCACCGAGTCGCTCAAGTACGGCAAACGTGTGCTATTAGTAGGATTGGCGTGCGACGCTGCATGGCGCACGCCTCAGGGCGTCGCGTTGGGCGGCCCTGCGTTTTTCGGTTTCGACATACCGTACGTGCCGGTTGAGATAAGCTACGCATCGTTCGAAGGAGAAAAAGCGTGCGAGAACTAGGAATTCAGGAAATCGAGGACATCGCTTTAGGTGCGGCGCTGCTGGGCGCCGGCGGGGGCGGCGATCCCTACATCGGCAAGCTCACGGCTATCGGGGCGGTGAAGGAATGCGGCCCGGTGCAGATGATCGGCATCGACGAAGTGCCCGAAGGCGCGCTCATCATGCCGGCGGCGTCCATGGGCGCTCCCACCATCCTGGCCGAGAAGGGCGTCGGCGCCAACGAGTTCGCCAAGCTGTTCGACATGGTGTCGCGCTACTACGGCAAGCCCATCTACGCCACCATGCCCATCGAAGCGGGCGGCGTGAACTCCATGCTGCCCATTGCCGCCGCTGCGCGCCTGGGCATTCCCATGGTGGACGTGGACGGCATGGGCCGTGCTTTCCCGGAGCTGCAGATGGTCACGTTCACTATCGGCGGCGCGTCGGCTACGCCCATGGCGTTCATCGACGAGAAGGGCAACTCGGGCATTCTGGATACCATTACGAACAAGTGGACCGAAGACATCGCTCGCGCGGCCACGATGACCTGCGGTGGCACGCTGACCATCGCGCTGTTCTGCATGGATACGCAAACGTGCAAGGAATACGGCGTGCACGGCATTGTCACGCGCTCCGAGGAGCTGGGCCGCGCAATCCGCTTGGCGAAAAGCGAGGCGTCGGCGGCGGGTTTGACGCCCGAAGAGTTCTTCCTCAAGTTCACGGGTGGCTACAAGCTGTTCAAGGGTAAAATTTCCGACGTTCTGCGCGAAACGCGTGGCGCGTTCAACTTTGGCAAAGTGGTGCTTGAGGGCATTGCCGAAGATCGGGGCAGCCAGGCTTACGTCGAGTTCCAGAACGAGAACCTGAGCTGCGTGGTTGACGGCGAGATCTTGGCCACCACCCCCGACCTCATTTGCCTGGTGGACCCCGACACCTTCACGCCGGTTCCCACCGACGCGCTCAAGTACGGCAAGCGCGTGATGGCGCTGGGCCTGGAGTGCTTCGGCATGTGGCGCACGCCGGCCGGTATCGATCTGGTGGGGCCGCGCTACTTCGGCCTGGACACCGACTACATCCCCGTTGAAGAGCGCTGCATGCGGAAGGGAGCATAAGGCTATGTACAAGTTGGGAATCGACGTAGGCGGCACGAACACCGACGCTGTTTTGATCGACGAGGATTTAAACGTTGTTGCCGCGGTGAAAAACCCCACGTCAGGGGATATTTACAGCGGAATCATGGGTGCGGTGGACGCCGTTTTGGCCGATAGCGGCGTCGATCGCGCGCAGATCGGGCAGGCCATGCTGGGCACCACGCAGTGCACGAACGCCATCGTGGAGCGCAAGGGCCTGGCGCCTATCGCCATCTTGCGCATCGGCGCGCCCGCTTCGGTGGGTATCCCGCCCATGGTGGACTGGGCGCAGGACATCGCCGCGGTCAGCGTGGACGCCGCCATTATCGAGGGCGGTTTCGAATACGACGGCAAGCGCCTGGCGGAATTCGACGAAGCGGCGTGTCGTGCGTTTTTCGAGGGCGTGCGCGGACGCGTGGAAGCCGTGGCTATCTCGTGCGTGTTCTCCACGGTGCGAAACGACGATGAGCTGCGTGCCGCCGAGATTGCCACCGAGGTGCTAGGCGATGACGTGCACGTGTCCATTTCCAGCGAAATCGGGTCGATGGGCCTGATCGAGCGCGAGAACGCTACCATTTTGAATGCGGCGCTCTACGATGTGGCGCGTCGGTTTACCGAGGGCTTCGCGGCCAGTCTTGCCGACAAGGGCGTGGTGAACGCAGAGGTGTACCTGTCGCAGAACGACGGCACCCTCATGACCATGGAGCATGCGCGCCAATACCCCATCCTTACGATCGCCTGCGGCCCCACGAACTCCATTCGCGGCGCAAGCTATCTGTCGCGCATGGCTGACGCGATCGTGATCGACGTGGGCGGCACCACCACTGACCTGGGTGTGCTTTCGCACGGGTTCCCGCGCGAAAGCGGCGTGGCCGTGACCATCGGCGGCGTGCGCACCAACTTCCGCATGCCCGACGTGGTGTCCATCGGCTTGGGCGGCGGTTCCATCGTGCGTGTTGCCGACGACGGCAGCGTGACGGTCGGCCCGGATTCGGTGGGCTACCAGATTGCCGAGCGCGCGCTCGTGTTCGGCGGCGACGTTATGACTGCCACCGACATCGCCGTGCGCTTGGGCATGGCCGAAGTGGGGGATGCGGCGCTCGTGGCCGATATCCCGCAGGATGTGGCTGCGCGCGCCATGGACGCCATGCGCGAGACGGTGGAGGAAGCCATCGACGTGATGAAGGTGTCGAGCGACGACATCGACGTGGTGCTGGTAGGCGGCGGCGCTATCGTGCTGCCGCGTGACCTGGCAGGAACGGCTCAGGTGCTTACGCCCGAGCATGCCGGGTGCGCGAACGCTATCGGCTCGGCCATCTCGAAGGTGAGCGGCGTGTACGAAGCGTTGATCGACTACGACGTGACGCCGCGCGAAGAGGCGTTGGAGAACGCGCGCGTCGCTGCGTGCGAGGCTGCCGTGGAAGCCGGTGCCATTCGCGATACCGTGGAGGTCATCGATGCCGAGGACGTTCCCTTGGCGTACTATCCTGGCCATACGAACCGCGTGAAGGTGAAGGCTGCGGGAGACTTGGCGTAAGCAAGGCGGATGCCTGCAGGTCCGCTGGTCCAGGCAGGGACAATGCGATTTTCAAGGGCGCTCTGACGAACTGGTCGGAGCGCCCTTGTTTTTCGGCGCCCGCGTACATGATGCGAAGGTCGCGGGCGCGAAGGGCTCCAATTGCTGCGAAAGGCAGCTCCGGCGCAGCATGGGGAAGGGAGAAGTCGGCAATGAGCCATCGAATGCCCCTTCGCCGTTCTTGCGATGCCGGCGCGGGAGGCCGACGCGTGCGCGCCGTTCGCCCCTTTCGCTAACTTGCGCACGAAAAACCGCTCCCGCTGGCAGATTTTCACGTTTAGGGGTCGTCGAAGTTGGCGCCGTTCCCGTTGCCGTTTGGCTTGCTTTCCGTTATGCCTGGTCACGGCCTTGGGCTGTTGCGCTGCGCTTTTGCGAGCGCTTGTCTGGTCGGCTCAAGCGACCTCAAACCGTCAAAACCTGCCGGCGGGAGCGGTTTTTCGCGCGCAAGCGCCGCTGTGGGGGCAGGGACGGGAGGTGGGGGCGGCGCGGGAGCGCGAAACGGGGGTGTGGCGACGTGGGAGCGCGAAACGGGAGCGCGAAACGGGTGCGCACTCCGCGAACGAGGTAGGCGACCGGCGAAGAGCTGGCTCGGTTCGTGCCGCCGAACCAGAGGAGCCTGCGCGAACGGGGCGGGGCCGGGAGCGGTGGGCGGGGTGGCAGCGAGCTTGCGTCTCGCCAGTCCCGCGCCGCGTCCCGTTCCCTCGTCCCGCCAGACGCCCGCCGGGCTTGGATCCGCACGTTTCCCAATGCGTTCGGATTGTGCTGCTTGGATGACCTCTTTTGAATCATGGTATCATACATATGCAGGATGCTTTTGAGAGGCGGAGTCCACCCCTTTGTTTGAATCATTGCACATAAACGAGAAATCCGGCGTGCCCGTATGGGTGCAGATTCGCAACAACTTGATCTTCCTTATTAAAAGCGGCCAGATCAAGCCGGGGGATGTGCTGCCAACTGTACGCGAACTTGCGACGCAGCTTGGCGTGAACTACAACACCATTCATAAGGTGTACCAGGATCTTGAAGCGGACAATCTCATTTGTTCGAGTCGCGGCAAGCGATCGTTCGTTGCCGACGTCGACAAAGATGTACTGCAGCTACCGGAATCTCCCGTGGACCTTGTTATCGACGAACTGGTACGCGTGGCTCGGGAGAGCAACGTCTCGGAGGGGGACGTGTTGGTGCGGGTGAAGGAACGCTTTTCCGAGTAACCGATCGAATAGGGGAGATAACATGGGGGAGAGGTCGTTTTTCAGCGAGCCCGAAGAGCGGGATCGCTCGAGCGTTTCGGCTGAGATCGAAGACAATTTCAAGGATACGGCTACAAGTCGCTGGGGCGCTACGATGTTGCGCTGGGTTCTGGTTCTGGCCGTTGTGGCTGTTTTCGGACTGATTGCATGGCTTGCATCGTCGGTTGCGATTCTTGTGGTCGGCATAGTGGCAGGTGCTGTCTTGTTCAGCTGTGCGCATGTTGTACTTGAATGGGAGCGCGCCGTGGTTATGCGCTTTGGTCGGTTCAACCGCGTGGCCGGTCCCGGTCTTATCCTTATGATTCCCTTTGTCGAATACGCGTCGGCGGTCATCGACTTGCGTATGCGGTCGACGTCGTTCAAAGCTGAGCAGGTACTGACCTCCGACTTGGTTCCTGTGAACGTAGACGCGGTCTTGTTCTGGATGGTGTGGGACGCGGGCAAGGCGTGCTCTGAAATTCGCAACTTCGAGCGCCTGGTGTTCTGGATTGCCCAAACCACGTTGCGCGACGTGATCGGCGGCGTCAATATCGCGCAGATGGGCATGCGTCGCGCCCAAATCGACAAAGAGATCGCAGCCATCCTTGAGCGGAAAACCAGCGAATGGGGCATTACGGTGGTGTCGGTGGAGATCCGCGACATCAAGATCCCCGAAGAGCTGCAGGAGGCCATGTCGGCTGAAGCCCGCGCTGAGCGCGAGTACAACGCGCGCGTCATCTTGGCTGAAGTTGAGAAGGAGATATCCGAAATGTTCGTGGACGCCGCGCGCACGTACAAAGAAGAAGATGCGGCGCTGCAGCTTCGCGCTATGAGCTTCGTGTCGGATAGCGTGAAGGAGAAGGGCGGCTTTGTGGTGATACCCAGCGCGTTGTCGGATGCGTTCGAGGGGTTGGAGAGCCTTGCTAGAAAAGGGTAGGACATTTTCGGCAAAATAGGTCTTTGAACAGCAAAAACGATAACCGGGTTCCTTGTTGAAAAGGAGCCCGGTTATCGTTTTGGGCAAAGCTCGATCCATTCTTGAAAAAGAATCATATATCACTAAGACAAGTATCACATATTTGTATGATTTATGATACGATACAGCTTGGAGGTAAAGCGACGGGGGAGCTAGACCGCTCGAAATGCTTGAGACGAGCAAGATTCGAGGCGTCTGTCCTCTTCGCGCCACAGGGAGAGAAAGGAAGGGGAATGAAAAAGAAGTTCGTGTGGGTAACTACAGTGCTCTTGGCCGGATCGCTTTGCGCTGTTGGCTGTGCGCAGCAGGACCCGGCAGCAGAGGGCGATGCTTCGGGCGAGGGGAAACAATACGCCAACAGCATCGAGGAGTCCGAAGCGGTGCTTGCCGAGGAGAATGCCCGCTGGCAGGAGATTAACAAGGAGTACGCTCCTGAGATTCGCACGCTGGAAGACGGAACCAAGGTCCAGCGTACGCCATCCGAGTATCAGTGTTACCACTGGAACCGCCCCTATGAAGAAGGTACGACGTACAATAACTATTTCTTGGATGCCGACAACCGTGGTTGCGGAGCTTGCCACGAAGATCTTGGCGACGCCTTGTCCAACATGGAATATGCTCACCCCACCGTATGGAACGATGCGCTAGGCAGCAAGCTCACCGTCGATCAGTGCATGCTGTGCCACAGCGCCGATGATGGCCAAGAAATGGGTACCGTGATGCATGCCGTGCACTATGGCGAGCGCAACGGCGCCAACTTCGAGGACCGTGGCGGAAAATGCATCAGCTGCCATAACATTACTGAGAACGGCAACGGTGCTGAGCTTTGGGACGAGGTCAAGTACGATCATCTGGACGGGATCGTTAAAGTGAAGGATGTCCAGGGCGAATTCAAGTTCGACCAAACCACCACCACTGCACCCGAAGATATGTTTACCTACGATTGGATTCATTCCAATTACGATCACCTGATCCATATCATGGGTAAAAACGTCCTTGATGCGGAAATGCCGCAGGACTTCGTGGACAGTTGGGAAGTCACCATAAACGGCCTGGTGAACAAGCCGTATACCGCCAAGCTTGCTGATCTCATCGCTGAGGCCGAGGGCGCCGGTGCAACGGTTACAAAACTCTCCAAAATCCACTGCGTGGACAACATGCCTGGAGGTGGCGGTATTTCCAACGTAGAAATCACGGGCATTCCGTTGAGCTGGCTCATTGAGAAGGGCGGCGGCGCAAGCAAAGACATTACCGGTGTGTTGTTCGATCGTCGGGAGTTTCACACCAATGGCGAAATGACGCATAGCAACCGTGGCGTGCCGGAGGCAAGCTTCGACGACGTGTACCTGGTGTACGAAATTGGCGGCAAGCGTCTCGATCCTAGTCAGGGTAGCCCCTGCATCAACTGGGTCGAGGGATGCGATGCTCAGTCATTCGTGAAGCAGTGCATGGGCTATACGCTGACCGACGAAGAGAAGCCTTGGGAAGACTGGATGATGAATGGCTTCAACTCGTATGGCGAGGGCCCGTACATCAACAAGCCCAACGCCTCTATCCTGAAGGTCCCTGAAGGCATGATCATCGAGACCGGGAAGCCGTTCACGTTCGAAGGCTATGCCGATGCGTACGACGAAGCGGTCACCAAGCTTGAGTTCTCCATGGACAACGGCAAAACGTGGACTGCCTACGACTTGGGCCAGACCGATCCTCGACAGTGGGTGTACTGGCACTATACGTGGACGCCCGAAACCGACGGCAGCTACGTGCTGACGATCCGCGGCACCACGGAAACGGGCCTGGTCAGCGTTAATAACCAAAAAGTCATGGTTACTGCTAAGAGCAATGTGGAGGGATAACATGAGACATTCCATTGGGACGAAGGTGCTGGGTTGCACGATGGGTGCCAGTATCGCGCTGGGCGGCATAAGCGCGTTCGGTCCCGGGGTAGCGATTGCGGCGGAGGATTTAAGCCCTGTTCAAGTGATGCAGCGCAATGCAGTGGACTACGTCAAAGTTGCGAACGTGGCCGGTAGCTTCTCGTTTTGCCAGGACACGCTCACGCCAACCGACGAGGTGTTCAACCTGTTCGGCACGGCTGCCACCAGCATGTGCGCCAAGCCTGGCTATGCCTTTGATGCGGTGACTCACGAGAGCTACTATGTCAATATCGGCGGCAATGTGGAGAAGGTGCGCACCATAGGACTCGAGGAAATCGAGCGCATGAAGGCCGAGACCGAGAAAATGCGCTGCACTTGCAGCATGAGCCCCGCGCTTGCCATGGCCAGCGTCACAGGAGTTAAAGTGTCGGACATGCTTTCCTTGGTTGACGTTGATCCGCAGGTTAACACGATCACGTTCAAAGACAAGGATGGCTATGGCCTGCCGATGCCGCTGACGTATGTGACGGATAAAGAAGCAATGCTGGTGTACCAGATCGGCGACCAGAAGCTTTCGGACGGCGAGCGCTTGCAGGTTTGGATTCCCGATACCGTGGCGAAGTACTTCACGCGTGCGGTTACCGATATCGAGCTATCCGTGTCCGACGAGGTTCCCGAGGTTCAAGGCCCGGATGCAGACTATCGTGCCAAGGTGAGCGTGCTCAACACGGTTTCCGATACGTTCAAGGTTGGAGACATGGTCACGTTCGAGGGCTATGCGGATGATTGCGGAAAGCAGATCAAGGCCGTGGAGTTCTCTCTGGACGGCGGACAGACGTGGAGTGCGTTCGATACGTCTGAGGCCACCACGCAGGATTGGGTGCATTGGCACTTCGACTATGTGACCGAGGAGCCGGGTTCGTTCAAACTTGACGTTCGGGCCGTTGCCGAAGACGGCGTTGTTTCTCCCCTTGCTTCTAGTGTTGTGTTTAACGTCGAGGAATAGCCGCCGTCGACATTGAAAGTAGGTGTAAACATGGGAGAAGAAGCGAACGTAACGCGCCGAGTGCTCTTGCGGGCATCGGCCGCGGGCGCATGCGCGCTTGCGCTGGGAGGAGTTGTTACTTCTGGCGATGAGGCGCGCGCTCAAGAAGTGGATTTGGCGCCTGAGCATGACGGCGTTCGGTACGGTTTCTTGGTTGCCTTGTCTCGCTGTTCTGGCTGCGGGCGTTGTGTTGAAGCATGCAGGAAGCATAACGGCCTGGCCGAAGATGCTCCTGACAGGCGGACTGTTTCCTCGTACCAGCGTAAAAGAGGACGGACGTTCTTTATCTCCACATCCTGCATGCATTGTGCCGATCCGAGCTGCATGAAGGTTTGCCCGGCTGGTGCGATCTCGAAGGACGTTAACGGTGTTGTGCGGGTAAACAAGAACGTGTGCATAGGCTGTAAGTACTGCTTCCAAGCGTGTCCGTACGAGGTTCCTCGATACGATTCGGCTGCCATGGATAAGTGCGATTGCTGCCGTGGGTCGGGGCTTTCTATTGAGGACGAGCCGTACTGCGTGCGTGCGTGCAAATTCGGCGCTCTGCAATTCGGACCTTTGGACGAGCTGATGGAGTCTACAGGGGGCTCTGCGGTTCCCATCGCCCAAGCGAACGATCCGTCTTGCTTGCTGCTGGGAACGGAGAAGTGAGTATGGAGATGCAATCGATATGGGGTTGGCAGCCCGCGTTGTACCTGTTTTTAGGCGGCATGGGAGCTGGGGGGTTCGTTACGGCAGCGGTGCTCTATCTGATAGACCAGAAGCGTCACGCCAAGATTATTTGTGCTTCCATGTGGGCATCGGCGGTGTGCTTGGGCGTTGGCTTGCTGCTACTGCTGTCTGAACTGACCCAACCGATGCGCGGGCTTATGATGTGGCAAAGCTTCAGTCACTTCACCTCGTGGATGACGTATGGTGCTTGGGGTGCGTTTGCGGCCATTATCGTGTTCGGCTTGTCGGCGGTGCTGGCCGTGGGCAAAGTGGAAAGGCATCTTGCCAACAGCGCGGAACGAGCGAAGGGGCTTGTTCGCATGCGCAAGGTGTTGGCGGTCATCGGCATTGCGCTCGGTTTGTTCGTGGCGGTGTACACGGGCATGCTGCTCATGATGGCTCCGGGCGTGCCGCTATGGAATACGTTGTTGCTGCCGTGTTTGTTTGCGGTATCAGGTATCGATACGGGCGTTGCTCTGGTTGAGGTGACGGCTGTGGTGCTGGCAAAAAAGGATCCTTTGGCATCTCGTGCTTCTTGGTTGATGGAAGTCGCGGTGGTGGCGCTCGTGATCGTGGAATGCTTCGTGCTTGGCGCTCTTTTGGTTTCTTCGTTGGGCGGAGAAGGGTCGGCCGTAGCTGTAGCAGCTGCCCAGTCCGCCCAGATGCTCGCTGCTGGTTCCCTTGCCCCGCTTTTCTGGGGTCTGGTGGTCGGATGCGGCCTTGTGTTGCCTTTGGTCGCGTCCGTTGTCGGGCTGGTGAAGCACAAGAAGGGTGCGGGCAGATTGATGGCGTGCGGCGCTGTGGGCGCGCTCGTCGGCGGGTGCGCGTTGCGCTTCCTGGTTCTTGCCGCCGGCGTCCATGCGGACGTGGTGGGCGAAACGGTCATGAGGATGATCGGCTAGCACGACACGATCTGATAGCGAAAACGGCGCCTCGGAAATGCTCCGAGGCGCCGTTTGCTGTAAGGCCGTTCTTGCGATGCCGGCGCGGGAGTCCGACGCGTGCGCGCCGTTCGCCCCTTTCGCTAGCTTGCGCACGAAAAACCGCTCCCGCTGGCAGGTTTTCACGTTTAGGGGTCGTCGAAGTTGGCGCCGTTCCCGTTGCCGTTCGGCTCGCTTTTCGTTATGCCTGGTCACGGCCTTGGGCTGTTGCGCTGCGCTTTTGCGAGAGCTTGACCGGTCGGCTCAAGCGACCTCAAACCGTCAAAACCTGCCAGCGGGAGCGGTTTTTCGCGCGCAAGCGCCGCTGTGGGGGCAGGGACGGGAGGTGGGGGCGGCGCGGGAGCGCGAAACGGGTGCGTGGCGGCGCGGGAGCGCGAAACGGGGGGTGTGGCGAC
Organism: Paraeggerthella hominis; assembly: GCF_021044775.1. Lineage (NCBI taxonomy): Bacteria > Bacillati > Actinomycetota > Coriobacteriia > Eggerthellales > Eggerthellaceae > Paraeggerthella > Paraeggerthella hominis. The sequence goes on along the minus strand of NZ_JAJNOQ010000004.1, from coordinate 69,747 downwards.
GGGGGTGCGAAGCGGAGATGCCCGAACCGGCGAGACGAGGCGGGGCGCGGCGACGGGGAGGCGGTGCGGGGGCTCGAAACGGAGGCGCCCTCCGCCCGCCCCGTCGCCGTGTCCCGCCTCGCTCCGAGCGACGTTCTGCCGCTTGCCGCGTCACGTCCAAAGAGGGGCTTTCCCTTTTCGTCATCTATGCTATACTCTGCTCCAGCACTTTAGTGCAGTAAAGTAAAAGAGTGGCAGGATGCATACCGGGGAAGGGGCGGATCCTGCGCGACATGATGGGAGAGGCAATGAAGAAGAAGCTTTTGGCGATTGTCGCAGCTGCGGCGACGCTGGCGCTTTCTGCGGTGATGCTGGCGGGTTGTTCCGGCGGCAACCAGGAGGCAGACAATGCGGCTAAGGACGGCCAGTTCACGCTGACGGTCGGATTCGACCAGAGCTATCCGCCCTACGGCTACGTGGGCGACGACGGCCAGTTCACGGGCTTCGATTTGGAGCTTGCCAAGGCCGTGGCTGAAAAGATGGGCTGGAATCTCAAGCTTGAGCCTATCGACTGGGACGCCAAAGACGCGCTCATCAACAGCGGCTCCATCAACTGCATCTGGAACGGTTTTACCATGGAAGGCCGTGAAGACGGGTACACGTTCTCCGAGCCGTACATGTACAATGAGCAGATGGTGGTCGTGAAGTCCGGAAGCGACATCAAGACGCTTGAGGACTTGAAGGGCAAGATCGTCCTGACGCAGGTTGATTCCGCGGCGCTGCACGTGCTGGAGGACGAGAAGGGTCAGAAGGCCCTTGCCGATACCTTCAAGGAGCTTCAGACCATCGGCGATTACAACAACGCGTTCATGCAGCTTGAGTCCGGCATGGTAGACGCCGTGGCGTGCGACCTGTCCATCGCCAGCTACCAGATGGCCGCTAAGTCCGATGCGTACGTTAAGCTGGGCGTTTTGGCTCCCGAGAACTACGCGGTGGGCTTCAAGAAGGGCGACACGGAGCTTGCCAAGCAGGTCACCGACGCGTTGAAGCAGCTGGATGACGAGGGCTTCGTCAAGCAGCTGTGCGAGAAGTATAAGGATCAGGGCATCACGTACGACAACTGGGTGCTGTAAGACTCCAGGCGGCCGACCGGCCGCCTGAACCGCTCGACGCTGCGAAGCGCTGACGCACCCCGCTTTGCCCCTTGTTCGCTTGCCCTCACGTGCAAAGCACGCTCGGCCGCGAACCGGGGCAATTCGGGGCACGTCAGCGCTTCTCGCTGACTTTGCTGGACCTGCGACGTTTCAAGAAAGGCCGGGTATGGAATTTTCCACCATGATGGAGCTTTTGCTTTCGGGCTTCGTGTTCACTTTCCAGATCTTCGTGACCACGCTTTTGGGGGCGCTCCCCTTGGGCATCCTGGTGGCGCTTGGCCGTATGAGCCGGTTCAAGCCGGTCGCGCTCATCACGCGGTTCTACATATCGATCATGCGCGGCACCCCGCTCATGCTGCAGCTCATGGCCCTCATGTTCGGGCCGTATTACCTGTTTGGCCTGCAGATGGGCAACGATTGGAAGTACATCGCCTGTTCCATCGGCTTCATCATCAACTACGCGGCCTACTTCGGCGAGATCTACCGCAGCGGCATCCAGTCCATTCCGCGCGGCCAGTACGAAGCGGCCTCGGTTCTGGGCTACTCGCGTCTCCAAACCTTCATGAAGATCATCCTTCCCCAGGTGGTCAAGCGTATTCTTCCGGCTATGGGCAACGAGGTCATCACGCTGGTCAAAGACACGTCGCTCGCGTTCGTTCTGGGCATCATGGAAATGTTCAGCCAGGCGAAGGCGCTGGCGGCGTCGCAGATCAGCATGGTTCCGTACGTGATCGCCGGTGCGATCTACTGGATATTCAACTTCATCGTCGAAATGATCCTGACTCGCATCGAGAAGCGTCTCAACTATTACCGCGACTGATCCGCCTCGTTGTTTTCTGACCTGCAAGAAGGAGTAGAGCCATGACCGAACAGACGCTTGTGCAGCTGGATCACGCTCGTAAGAGCTTCGGCGACGCGCACGTGCTCAAAGATATATCCCTGACGGTGCGCAAAGGCGAGGTGGTGGCCGTTATCGGCCCGTCAGGCGGCGGCAAGTCCACGCTTCTGCGCTGCCTGACGCTGCTGGAAACGCTTGATGCCGGGCGTCTTGCGTACGGCGACTTGGTGGTTGCCGAAGACGACGGGACGGGGCGGGCGAAGTACGCGTCGAAAGCGGTTCTGCGCGAGGCGAAAACGCGCTTCGGCCTGGTGTTTCAGAACTTCAATCTGTTCCCTCACTACTCGGTGATCAAAAACCTGACCGACGCGCCCCTCCATGTGCAGAAGCGCCCCAAGGACCAGGTGATGGCCGAGGCGAAGGCGCTGCTGGCGAAGATGGGCCTGACCGGCAAGGAAGACATGGTTCCGTGCGAGCTTTCCGGCGGCCAGCAGCAGCGCGTGGCCATTGCCCGGGCGCTGTCCCTCGATCCCGACGTGCTGTTCTTCGACGAGCCCACCAGCGCGCTCGACCCTGAGCTGACCCAGGACGTGCTCAAAGTCATCCGCGACTTGGCTGACGAGCGCATGACCATGGTCATCGTCACGCACGAGATGGGCTTCGCGCGCGACGTGGCGGATCGCATCGTGTTCATGGACGGCGGCGTGATCGTGGAGGAAGGCCCGGCCGCGCAGCTGATCGAGAACCCGCAGCACCAGCGCACGCGCGCGTTCCTTTCCAAATACGAATAGGGCAACGCGGCGGGATTTTTGGACGCGCTCGCATTCCGCTTGGGCCGGGCGGCGCGGATGAAGCGAACATGCAGGGAGGCGGGCGAAGGTTGCCCCGCCTCCCTGTTCTATACGGGAGTTCGACCGAAACGTCCAGGAGATTGCTATACTGGGCCGGTCGTTTGAAGATGGGAGGCATGACGTGGCTATCGATAAGGTGCGAACGTTTCTTGAGGAGCGCGGCATGGAAGATCGCGTGCTCGAGTTCGAAACGTCAAGCGCAACGGTTGATCTTGCGGCGGCCGCGGTGGGCTGCGAGGCGGCGCGCATTGCCAAGACGCTCTCGTTTCGCGTAGGGGATCGCGTTGTGCTTGTGGTGGCCGCCGGCGATGCGCGCATCGACAACCCCAAGTTCAAAGCGCAGTTCGGCGCCAAGCCCAAGATGCTCAAGGCCGAAGAGGCCGAGCCTTTGATCGGGCATGCGGTGGGCGGCGTGTGCCCTTTCGCCGTCAACGAGGGCGTTGAGGTGTGCTTGGACGAATCGCTGCGACGCTTCGACGTGGTCTACCCGGCGGCGGGCAACGCGGCGAGCGCCGTGCGCCTGACCCCCGACGAGCTGGAGCGATGCGCTTCTCCGTGCGCGTGGGTCGATGTGTGCAAGCTGCCTCAGGATTCCCATGAATAGGAAGTCCGAGCTGCGCGAACCTCCCTGCGGTGATCTTGCGCGCGGCGAAGCGGCCCCCGTCAACTTCTACGTGGTCCGCCATGGGCAGACGCTGTTCAACGTTATGGGGAAAGTGCAGGGGTGGTGCGATACTCCGCTTACCGACGAGGGTATTCGTGCAGCTCAGGCACTTGGGCGCGGATTGGCTAGCGTGGATTTCGCAGCCGCCTACTCAAGCGACAGCGGTCGCGCCGTGCAGACGCTCGACCATCTGCTGGACGCGCGGTCGCACGCGCGCGGTGAATCCTACGTTGCTCCCGAGCCGTTCTTGTCCCTGAGCGGCGGCGAGCCGTCCTGTTCGGGCGTTTCGTTTCCCCTGGCCCATGACGCGCGGTTGCGCGAATGGTGCTACGGCGATTTGGAGGGCGAACCAGGCGAGCTTCTGCATGCGACGCTCACGGCGGGCTTCGGGGCCGATCTTTCCTTCGAGGAGCACAACCGCCGCCTGCCCGAGGTGGCCGACGTTCTGGCGAATGCCGACTGCTCGGGGCGCGCTGAACGCTTTGCAACGATCGAGCAGCGGCTCCGCGGCTTCTTCTGCGAGGCTGCTGCGACCGTGCAGCGTTCCGGCGGCGGCAACGTGCTGGTGGTGACGCATTCGTTCGTAGTGCGCACGATCGTGTACCTGGTCGATCCGCTGCGCGTCAACGATCCCGTGAAGATCCCCAACGCGAGCGTCACGGAGCTTGCGTTCGACGGCTCGGCGTTTTCGCTCGGGCGCATCGGCTCCACGTCGTGGCAGGAGCGCGACCGCTAGCCTGCGCTAGCGGTCGGCGGCGGGAGCGGCCTCCGGGGACGCCTCTTCGCCGGAGGCCTCGCTTTCATCGTCCAGGTGGCGCATCGGCTTCACCAACAGAGCCGCTACGGTGATAAGCCCCCAGCACGCCATGAGGATCAGCGCCGCCGGCCTCTCTCCCAGCGTGCTCACGGCAACGGACGTGGCGAACACGGCTACCGGAGCGGCAATCAGCATGATGGAGTTCTGGGTGCCGAACGCGCTGCCGCGCGAAGCGTCGGGGATGCGGTCGTACATGAAGAATCCCAATAGCGCCGAGGCCGGGCCCGCCGCAATGCCCAGCACGAGCGCGCCGAGCAGCATGAGGGGGAAGGGCGGCAGCGTGCTGAGCAGGGCCACGCCCACCGCCATGCCGACGAGCGACGTCACGTACCACGCGCGCCTGCTCAAGCGGGGCGCGAGCGCCGCGTATGCAAGCGAGCTTATCAGCATGCCGCCGGAAAGCGCCGACAACACGTAGCCCAAAAGCTCAGGCTGGCCCGTAAGCGTGAAATGCACGGGAAGCACCAATCCCTGAAACGACCCCATGACCATGACGATGCCGAACGAGAACAGGGTGGAGCAGGCAAGGACGCGATCGCTGCGAAGCAGTACGCGCAGTCCCTCTCGCATCGCGCCGAACGCGGCTGCTGCGATACCCCGGGAAGGGCTGGGGCTTGCGGCATCGATCGGTTCGCCTGCGGCGGTTTCGGGAACTCCGACAACGCGCGGCAGGGTCATGGTAACGATGGCTGCCGCGGCGGAGAGCGCCGCCGTGAACCAAAGGGCGGAGGTTCCGCCGACCGTGCCGATCAGCAGCGCGGCGATCGCCGGGCCCACGATGGTGGTGAGCGAGTCCAAAGACTGCGACATGCCCATGAATCGTTGCAGGTCAACACCGTCGCGCTTGGTGACGGTGGGCAGCAGGGCGTCGCGTGCGGTCATGCCCGGGATGTCTCCGACAGCGCCCATAAGGCCCAAAACGACGAACCACCAGAAGTTCAAGCCCCAAAGCAGGTCCACGAGGGGGATGAGCGCGACGCTGGCGGCGGATATCAAGTCCGAGAGGATGGAGATGTTTCGCCGGTTGAAGCGATCGAGCGCGGCGCCGCCCAGAACGCCCAGCAGCATCTGCGGAACGGCGCATACGAGCGCCAGGGCGCCGGCCGCCAGTGCGTCGCCGGTGGTGGCGAGCAGGATGAGGGGGAGCGCGATGGCTGCGATCGAGTTGCCAAGAAGCGAAAGCGTACTCGAAACGAGGAAGCGGATGGTAGTGCCTTTGCCGTGCATGATAGTCCTTTCTGCGTCGGTGATCTACCGAGCAGTAAAAACTACGACGTAACGTCGGGGTCAAGCATCAGCTCCCGTTTCTTCATAATTCGTCGCTCCATCTCCTCCTCGATGCGATCTTGCGCGTACGCTTGGGCTTCGCTCAGCCCCTGCTTCGCCATCTCGTCTATGAGCAGATCGGCCGGCGTGTCGAAGTCTCGATCCCAATTGTCGGGATCGAAGGAATCGATAATGGGATCAAGGCAGTTCATGGTCTCGGCCACCAGGCGATCGATCTCTTCGCGCGGGGTGTCGGGAGCCAGGTTTTCGAACTGATCCTGTATCTTATGCAGCCTGTCCAGAAGCCCGCGCTGATCGAGCGCGGTGACGGCGCGTTCCAGCTCCGCTACGTCCTCGTCGGTGTAGAGGTGCCCGGCAATGAGGAGCGTTTGGCGGTTCCCTGAATGGACGGAGGCTGTCTCGTACGCATCGCCCATGAGGGTTTTCGCAGCACGTGCGAAGCGTATCGGCAGGTCAGGATCGAGCTGCTCGCGTTTCAGCAGAGCGATGGTGCGCCGCTGCTCTTGCAGGTGCGCAATTTGCAGCTCCAGCTCTCGGTCAAGCTCGTCAAGGGCGGCGTCGGCGTTCGGGCCGGACGCCGCTTCCAGGTTCGCGTCCATCTCGTCGAGCACTTCGCCGATCCGCGAAAGCGAGAACCCCAAAGCCGAAAGCCGTTTGATGCGCAGCAGGCGCACCAGGTCCTCCGCCTCGTATTCGCGGTACCCGTTTTCCGCGCGCGGCGGCTCCGCCATAAGCCCGATGGCGTGGTAGTGCCTCAGCGTGCGCACGGTCACGCCTACAAGCTTGGCAAGTTCGTTGCTGCGCACGGAAGGCTCCTACGCGACGGGTTGCGGATCGCGCACCATGCAGCGTTCGACCAGGTCGAAGCCGGGTGCCGTTTTGCGCTCGACGGTGACGAAACCGTAATGGCCGTAGATCTGCTCCAGGCGATCGGTGTAGCAATCCAGGTACGTGCGCAGGTTGCGCGCGTCGGCGTAGGCCAGGATAGGCTTGATCAGGCGACCGAACGCCCCGCTGCCGCGACGGGCGGGATCCACGCCGATGGACACGAAGTAGATGAAGTCTTCGTCGCAGGCGGCATGCGCGAAGGGCCAGTTCGTGTCCGACAGGGGTTCCATGGCTTCGGCGCGCGGCAGCAGTACGGCCTGCTCTTCCGGCGTCAGCTGCGCTTCCACCAAGCTCCAAGACCGCTCCTCAAGATCCGCCCATGCAGCATCGCCCAGATCGCTGCGCAGGAAGGCGTTCGCCACGCCGGCATGGTCGGGCAACGCGTGCACGCAGCCGTACGGCGCGGTGGTCATGAAGTCCGACCTGATCGATGTCTGAGTGATGGCAAGCTTGCGGTCTTCGTCCGCATCGAGCGCGTCCAAGCATGTGACGTACCAGAGCTCTTCGCGAAAGCAGGTGCCCAGCATGCGCGCGAGTTCTTCAAGAAGGTCGGTTTGATCAGGTTCGATGGTGACAAGGCCGGACGGGTTCATGACAAGATCCTTTCGAGGCTTCGGCGTTGTCGCAACGGTGACGTGTCAACGCCGCGACAACGCCGAAGCGGTGCGTGCTCCTCTGTTGCCCCTTGATTCTCGCATGACCGCGCTTACTTGTCGAGCCGCCCCCGTACGCTCGAAGGTTGGCCGCGCGGCGCCGCTTTATTCCTTCCAGAAGTCGCGCGCCAGTTCTTGGCGGCTCGCGTGGTCGGTCTTCTTCAGGATGTTGTGCACGTGCGCCTTCACGGTTCCCAACGCCAGTTGCAGTTCGCTTGCAATGTTCTGGTTGTCCTTGCCTTGCAGCACAAGGGCCAAGATCTCGCGCTCGCGCGCCGTCAGGCCGTGCCGCTCGCAAAACGTGGGCAGCAGGTCGTCGATGTGCCTTTGCACGGTGGGATTCTCGGATGTCGGCGGTTCCTTGAACCGCATGCGAAGCGTTTCCCCCGACTCTTTCAAGCTGAAGAACGCGAAGGCCAGCATAAGGAAGTTCTCGCAGAAGTTGCGCTCGGATATGTAGAGGGGAAGCATGGTTGCAGATACCGCTTCGGGGTTCCAGACCAGCATCATGAACGTGTCTTCCACAAGGATGCCCAAGGTCAGCGCTATCGTGATCAGGAACAGCGGCTCCTGTCGCTTCATGCGCGTTTTTTCTATCTCGTTCGTAGAAGTCCAGTACCGGCGCAGCAGGTAGGCAAGGCACCAGATCAAAAACACTTGCCGCATGCTGTAGAACAGCCACTGCTTGAATTGCCCTTCGGGAAGGATGATGACGATCGCGCCGCTCAAGATCACGAATCCTACAGCGGGAACGATTCGCAAAGCGAGCCTTTTTTCATCCACGAAGTCACAGGCGACAAGCCAGAGCGATTCGATAACGCCGGCTGCGAACAAGATTCTGAGCAGCGGTTGATCGATGGCGTAGAACGCGTCCAGGGGGAAATCCGTATTCTGCCCAAGGTATTCGTTTTGGAAGATGATCGCGAGATCAAGGAAGTAGAACAGGAAGAACGCCACCATGAACAAATGGCTGCGCCTGCGGGAGACGAAGTATGCAGAAAGCGAAATCGTTCCTGCGGCAACGCAGACGAGCATGATGAGAATCGTATAGAAATAGAATGCGATCTCCAAGGCGATACTCCCTCGTTTTCCGATGGACGAAGTGTCTGTGCCGCTTTCGGTAATTCTACCTCGCAGGTTTAGAAGGGTGTAGCGAGGTTGTAGGGCAATTGGCGACGCTTACTATAACACCTGATCAATCAATTAAACACCCAAGATTATTTGAGATATAGAAGAAGCGTGCGAAAAATAATCTTCATTATTCCTTCACAAGAAGCCATCTTCGCAGCATGGTAGGCGCCAAGAGAAGCGGCCGGGAAAAGGCATCGGCCGCGGCAGTCAATAAGGAGGACCAGCATGGCCGTGAAGGACTACATCGACACCAACGACTTCACCAAAGAAGAACTGCTCGACATGATCGAGCTGGCGCGCTCCATGAAGACCATGATCAAGGAGGGCGGGCGCTACCCGCAGGTGCTCAAGGACAAGACGCTCGGCATGATCTTCCAGCAGGTGTCCACCCGCACCCGCATCTCCTTCGAGACGGCCATGACCGACCTGGGCGGCCACGCGCAGTTCTACGGCCCGGGCACCATCCAGCTGGGCGGCCACGAGACGCTCGAGGACACCGCGCGCGTCATGGGCTCGCTCGTCGACATCCTCATGGCCCGCGTGAACCGCCACCCCGACGTGGTGGGCCTGGCCGCCAACAGCGCCGCCCCCGTCGTCAACGGCATGTCCGACTACAACCATCCCACCCAAGAGCTCGGCGACCTGCTGACCATGATCGAGAACCTGCCCGAGGGCAAGAGGATCGAGGACTGCAAGCTGGCCTTCATCGGCGACGCCACCCAGGTGTGCGTGTCGCTCATGTTCATCGCCTCGAAGATGGGCATGGACTTCGTGCACTTCGGCCCCAAGGGCAAGCAGGTCACCGACGGCGGCCTGGTGGTCGACTCCGACGTCGACATCATGGCCATCGCCGAGGAGAACTGCAAGGCGTCCGGCGGCACCGTCACCGTCTCCGACGACATCGAGTGCATCAAGGGCGCCGACTTCATCTACACCGACGTGTGGTACGGCCTGTACGACGAGGAGGAGGGCGGCGAGTCCTACATGGACGTCTTCTTCCCCAAGTACCAGGTGACCATGGAGATGATGGACTTCGCCGGGCCTGACTCCAAGTTCATGCACTGCCTGCCGGCCACCCGCGGCGAGGAAGTGACCGACGAGGTCATGGACAGCCCCGAGCGCTCGCTGTGCTGGGTCGAGGCCGAGAACCGCAAGCACTCCATCCGCGCCATCCTGGCCTACCTGTGCCCGAAGACCGTCGAGGACGCGTCCGTGGCCGACGCCGCCGAGGCCCGCATGAACGCGGTGCTCGAGAAGATCAGCAAGTAGCAAAAGAGACCTTGGCGGGTTGCGCGGCGCGAGGCGCGCAACCCGTTCACCATGATCGAGCGCTCCACCGGGCCGGGCCCGCGTCGCCAAGCCGGCGCGGCTCGGTGGAGCCGAACCCCTGGAAGGGGGATACGCATGAGCAACAAAGTTAAAAAGTTTTCATTCATGAGCGTGATCCTGTCGGTGATCTGCGTCGTGTTCGTTGCCGAGGCCGCAGCACCCGCAGCCGCCATCGGCAACCAGCAGTTCTTCTGGTGGATCTTCCTCATCATCACGTTCCTGCTTCCGTACGGCATGGTGGTGGCCGAACTGGGAACCACGTACGATTCCGACGGCGGCTTGTACGACTGGATCCGCGAGGCGTTCGGCGATCGCTGGGGCAGCCGTGTGGCCTGGTACTATTGGATTAACTTCCCGCTGTGGATCGCGTCTTTGGCAACGCTGTTCCCCGATATTCTGGGCATGGTGTTCGGCGTTGAGTTCGAGCTGGGCCCGGTGCTTGCCATCGAGCTGGCATTCGTATGGATCGTCGTGTTCATGAGCTTTTCGAAGGTGTCCGATTCCGCGTGGATCCTCAACGGCGGCGCCATCCTCAAAGTGCTCATCGCGGTGTCGGTCGGCGGTCTGGGCATTTGGTACGCCATGAACAACGGCTTCGCCAGCGATATGTCCCCGGCTACGTTCGTTCCCGACCTCACCAACACCAACGCGCTTACGTACCTGTCCATCATCCTGTTCAACTTCATGGGCTTCGAGGTCATCTGCACCTTCGCCGACGCCATGAAGAACCCCTCGCGCGACATCCCCAAGGCCATCATCTTGGGCGGCCTGGCCATCGCTGCGATCTACCTGTTCTGCTCGTTCGGCATCGGCGCTGCCATTCCGGCCGATCAGATCGATCCCGACTTCGGCATGATCTACGCGGTCATGACCATGGTGGGCGAGGCTTCCCCCATCTTCATGCTGATCTGCGTGGTGTTCCTGGTCACGCTGTTCGCGAACATGGCTTCCTGGTCCTTCGGCGTGAACTTCGTGGCCGACTATGCGGCGAAGCACGGCAACATGCCCAAGCTGTTCGCCCATGAGAGCGCGAAGACCGGCATGCCTACGGGCGCGGCCATCATCAACGGCGTAGTGGCGTCCTTGGCCCTCATGCTGCAGTTGATCCCGATTCCGGCTATCTCCGAGGGCATCTTCTGGATGCTGTTCTCCATGAACGTCGTGTTCCTGCTGATCAGCTACATCCCCATGTTCACCGCGTTCCTGAAGCTGCGCAAGGTCGATCCGAACCGCCCGCGCGTGTTCACCTTCCCCTTCAAGGGCAAGCTCATGTACGTCATGCTGGCCGTCCCCGCCATCGAGCTGGTGCTGGCTATCATCGCTACCATCGTTCCGTTGAACGGTTCGGAAGAAGAGCTTTCGAAGATTCCGATGCTGGTTGGCGTGCTGGTGTTCGTCGTGCTGGGCGAGGTCGTGCGCATCTGGTCGAAGCGCGGCCGCACGGAGGAGTACAAGGGCCTGACGCCCGAACTGGCTGCTGAGCGCTTGGCCGAGGAAGCCGCCGAAGAGGCGCGCGAGGCTTCGCAGAGCGCTGCGGAGAAAGACTCCGAGGCTCAGCCAGTAGCGTAAACGCTGCGATTTCGATTGGACGGGCGGGGCGATTCGAACGTCCCGCCCGTGGGAGAATCTACGAAACAGGATTTGCAAACCAAACAGAAAGGTGTGCATCATGAAGACGATTACCGAATCCCAGTCCACCCCGAAGGCCGACGGCTACCGCATGCCCGGCGAGTTCGAGCCGCAGACCCGCATCTGGATGGCATGGCCGCACCGCACCGACACGTGGGCATGGGGCGCGAAGCCCGCTCAGAAGCAGTACGCGGCGGTTGCGCGCGCCATCGCCGAGTTCGAGCCCGTCACCATGTGCGTGAACCAGGTCGACTACGCCAACGCCAAGGCCGTGTTCGAGGACGACGAGAACATCACCGTCATCGAGATGACCACCGACGACGCATGGGTGCGCGACACCGGCGCCACCTGGGTGGTCAACGGCGAGGGCGACAAGCGCGCCGTGCATTGGCACTTCAACGCGTACGGCGGCTTCGAGAACGGCCTGTACTTCCCGTGGGACAAAGACGAGCAGATCGCGCTCAAGATGGCCGAGATGAGCGGATGCCGCCGCTACCGTCCCGAAAGCCTCATCCTCGAGGGCGGCTCCATCCACGTGGACGGCGAGGGCACGGTCGTCACCACCGACATGTGCCTGCTCGATCCCGGCCGCAACGCATCCGTGACCGACTACGAGGCATGGTCCGAAGAGCTGCGCGCGTACATGGACGAGGGCCTGAAGAACTACCTGGGCGTCGAGAAGGTCATCTGGGTGAAGGACGGCATCGACCCCGAGGAGACGAACGGCCACATCGACGACGTGGCGTGCTTCGTGGCCCCCGGCAAGATGTTGTGCATCTGGTCCGACGATCCGGACTACCCGTTCTACAACGAGTGCCACGCCGCTTACGAGACACTGTCCAACGCCGTGGATGCCAAGGGCCGCAAGCTTGAAGTGACGAAGCTCGTCATGCCGGTGAAGCCGCTGTACATGGACCAGGCTTCTTGCGACTCCATCGATATCGACGAAAACGCCGAGCCGCGCGTTGCCGACGAGCCGCTGATCGCGTCCTACATGAACTTCCTCATCGTCAACGGCGGCGTCATCGTGCCGCAGTACGGCGACGAGAACGACGCGCTGGCCGTCCAGCAGATCCAGGCCGCGTTCGACGAGGCTTGGGGCGAGGGCGCGTACAAGGCCGTGGGCGTGAAGACCGACCAGGTGGTCTTCGGCGGCGGCAACATCCACTGCATCACGCAGCAGGAGCCTGCCGGCAAGTAAGTTGATCGATTGCGGCGGCTTGCGCTTTGCCCAGGCTGCCGCAATGCAATTCCGCCTTTTCCGCGAAGCCGCTTGGTTCGATGCGAAAATCCGGTGCGCACCGGGCATCGAGCCGAGCGGCCAAAGAGCGACCCGTATCGTCGGGTCGCTCTTTTCAATGAAGCAGGGGGACAGGTTATCGCCTCCGTCCCCCTGCTTCATTCGCATCTTCGCCTTGCCGGTTCGTTTTCCGTCGAACGCGATCGCTACGACTTCTTGGTGATCTCCGTCTTGCATTTCGGGCAGACCACGCGCAGGGTGCCTTTTCCGCGCGGAACCGAAAGGGCTTGGCCGCAGTTCTTGCAGGTGAAGTACAGCGTGGTTTTACGGTTGACCCACTTCTTCTTGGCAAGGGCGTACGCGTGTTTCGGCTTGGCCATGACGCGCTCGTACACGGCGTTTTCTTTGCGTCGTTGGGCGAAGTTCTTGGAACAGGTGCGGAACAGGGCCAAGGCCATGCTTATCAGCGCGACCCATGAGAATGCTTCCAGGTAGGGAAGCACGGATAGCAGCATGGAGATGATGCCCAGCGCCATCAGGCCGTTCGACAATCCGTCAAGCCCGTAGCGCCCTTGCATCCATCGAGCGGTCTTCAATGCTATGCGCTGAAAAAAGTCCTTCACGTGTGCTGCCTTTCGCCGAGTAAGCTGTTGCGGTTTCATGGAGTGCCATTCTACCGCAGAGCGCCCTGCAGGCTCCGAGTTTTGAGCTGCTGCAGGGCGCGTTCCCACGATACGAGGTTTGCGAAATGCGCACGAGCGGGCTTCGCGCCTGTTGCCCAACGGTTTATTAGCCTTGCGACGGAAGAAGGCGTCGTCGTGGCTGAACGGCTGATGCCGCGCGCGCTCGGCTCGGTGGCTGCTACCCGCGTTGGCAGCGGGCATCCTGTTTTTACACGATTCTTCCCCCAATGTTGCGTTCAAAGGGCCTACCAAGGGGATGTCTTCGATGCGATTGTGCGTTTTGCCTGGTCGTAAATGCTTGCCGTCGGTGCGCGGGCCTCGGTATGTGCTCGCACGCAACATTTCGGGAAGAATCGTGCATTTGGGCGCGCGAGCGTGGTCGTCGGCCCGCTCGCGCCGACCTTGGTTTGGGTAGGGGCGCGTGCCGCCTTGGAACGCGAGGCTCGCCAGCAAGCCGCCCTACTCCAGGGCGCGTAGGATCTCGTAGTGTAGAAGCTCCTTCTCGATGACGGGAGTCATGGCCTGCCGACCGTTCGCGCGCGAGCTGCGCGACGTAGGCGTTGAAGTCAATTTTGGGCATGCGGCTTTCCTTCGTCGACGAGGTCGAGGGTGCGGCGGGTCGAGCGCAGGTCATCGTAGGCGAGTCGCTTCGAGGCCAGCGACAGCGCATGGCCCTCGCGCTTGACGAGCTACGGCAGGATGCGCTCGACGGACTGCTTCGTATGGGTGAACTCGATGACGCCGTAGGGCGTCCGGTACTCGCCGCTGCGGCCGGTGATCATGAGAGCGAGCCGGTCGACGGGATCTGCGAGATCTCGCCGTAGAGCGAAAGGGCGCTCTCGAAGCTCTCGAACGTCTGGTCGAGTGTGCGACCCGATTCGTCCAGCACGATGGCAAGGTCGCGCTTGCGGAACACGTAGCGCCCGCGAGCGTCCCGATCCAGCAGTATATTGAGTGCATCTTGTAGCTTCATGCTGCCTGTGGTCAACGCAAATACGATGAAGGACGGGTATCTGCGTGCGTCGCCAACGCCCCGTTCGCGTCTGCGCTATCGAAGTTCGTTTTTATCCCGCCATTTATCCCGCCATTTATCTTCAGGTCCCTTTTGTCAGGCTTTGTGAAGGATTTATTCCGTCATCTGCACCGCTTAAAACCATCCAGCTGCCGGTTTTGTTCGAGCCTTTTCGGGTAATGAGCCCCGCGTCTCGAAGCTCTTTGAGCGAACGCTCGACTGTTCGGATCGACCTGTGTGTTCGCTCAGAAATTTGCGCCACGGTCAAATCGGATTCGGCTTTGACCGTACGGAAGACGTCTAGCGCTGCCCGGGAAAGCGTCCAGTCGGGTTTCGGGGCGGTTGTTGCCTGCGTTTCCCGTTCGGACATCGCCGCGAACGGATCATTGCGGTGGAAGACCACGGTGGTGCCGTTCATGTCCTTCTGGTACTCGAGTTCGATGCCCTCGGCATCGCAGAGTTTTTTAATGCGGGGGAGGCCCGTGCCGAAGGACTCGATCTCCTTGGATAGGAACAGCGCCTTGGCGATGAGCTTGTTCCTGCTGGTGGACGACTTGTCCTCGCCCGACAGGTGAGCTTCCGGGGTTTTGCCGTGCGGAAACCAGCCGGGGCTGAAGATCTCGACGCTGTCAGGGTAAACTTCCACTTGGATTGCCAGATCGGAGCGGTACGAGCGGTGTGCGAACGCGTTGAGGATGGCCTCGCGCACGGCGTCCATGGGAAGCTCCGGTATCTCGTCACGCTCGATCTTGCCGGTGAACACGGCTCTTCTCCTGATGCTGCTGAGCACGTAGAACTCGGCTTTGCGCGCCAGCTCGAACAAGGTGCTTTGCTCCTGCTGGATGTCCAGGATGTCGACTCTCTGGTGGTTGGCGAAGATGGCCATCTTGAGCATGGGGTAGAAGGATTCGCAGAACAGCACCTCGGCTGCGTTGGTGAGCCGTCCTTCCCGCATGAGCCCCAAACGCGTGAGCGTGCTCTCCACGCCTTCGTACGCGAAGCTGATGCGGCCGCACGCGTTGCCGCGCTCGATGTAGGCGCGCAGCTCTTTCTCGCTGGCGTCGGCGACGTTGCGCTGCGAAAGCCGCGAATCCCAAGGGTTGATCCGATCTTCGGCCTCGACCGCCATGCGGCGCACCTCTGCCGGTGCCATGAGTACGTCCTCGTCCGCGACGCGGATGCGGTAGGCGCCCTTGCAGGCGTAAGGAGCGTCGCTTCCGGAAAAGTCCACCCGCACGTAGCGGCGCCCCTCGTCGTCGAGTGCTTCGACGACGGGATGCACGCGCGGGTCGATGGCGCAGCCGATCGCTTGGCTCACCTCCCGCAGCGTCGATTCCGCCACGTCTTGTCCGCACACCTCGTCGTCCGGCTTCACTCCGAAGTACAGCGTGCCGTTCCCGTGCTTGTTGAGGATCGCGGCCACAGAGACGGCCGCCTCTTTGAGCTCGGAAGTCGATTTCTTGAACTCGATCCGCTCGGTTTCATGCCCCAGGTTCATGCTGCCGACCCCTCCTTTTCTTGGGGAGAAGTATAGCACATTATAGCGAACATTTGTACTAGTTTTACTGTCGAGCGGCATTGCTTTTCGCAAGCCGCGCCGTACGCGCGCTCGTCACCGGCACGCAGGACGACGGCACGAAGGTCGACGACAAGCACGAGGCCGCGCTCGGTAAAAGCTACGTGCTCGCCTACCCGGCCGGAACGTACGTATTCAAGCTCGATCCTTCGTCTTTGAAAGTGGGCGAGAGCGTCTTCGCATCGGATCCGGTGAAGTGCTCCTTCGACGGCACGAGGGATCAGACGGCCCGCTTGTCCCTGAAGCTCGATTCCGAGAGCATGGCCAAGATCGAGGCGGAGAAGGAGGCCGAGCGCCAGAAGGCCGAGGAGGAGGCTGCCGCGGCGAAGGCGGCCGAGGAGCAGGCCGCAGCGGCGGCCGCCGAGCAGGAAGCAGCCGCTGCTGCGGCCGCAGTCTCGGGCGAAGGCGGGGGTGGTGGAGACGACGTCACGGTCTACATCACGAAGACGGGCGAGAAGTTCCACCGCGACGGATGCCAGTACCTGAAGAAAAGCCAAATTCCCATCTCGCGCTCAAACGCGATCGCGCAAGGCTACGGCGCTTGCTCAAAATGCAATCCGTAGAACGAGAAGAAGGGGGCGTCTGGAAAAGGCGCCCCCTTCTTCTTTCTCGCGGCATGCGGATCGGCTCGTGCCGCTCCTACGCCGGGCGTATCACCAGCTCCTGGATTAGGCTGTCGTTCAAGTTGCAGGCGCCGTCGCTGCAGTTCTCGATCTGCGCAAGCGCATGGATGATGGCCCCGTTGTAGTCGGCGTAGAAGTTCACGGTGCGCTCGTTCGTCACGCGCGGGTCGCGCATGGCGAAGCCTCCGAAGACGAACTTGTTATGGAAGAACATCTCGATGGAATTGCGCCCGTACAAAAACGCGTTTTGCCGCTTCACCAGGGAAGGGCAGTAGTCGACCAGGCGGCATTCCTCGGTGAAGCAGGCGGCCAGCGCCCGGTGGTCCTTCGCTTGCATCGCTGCGACGAAATCGTTGATGACCATGGCTGCCTCCTAGTAGACTTTCTCGGAATTGAGCAGGGCGTCGGTGCCGCCGTCCACGAACAGGACCACGCCGTTGATGCCGCATGCTTCAGGGGAGGCGATGAACGCCATGGCGTTGGCGATCTCGATGGGCTCCATAAGGGGCTCTTCGCCGAAATGCGTGGGCACGGGAATGGCTTCCATGGCCGCGCGCTGCTCAGGCAGCATGTTGTCGGTCATCGCGGTGCGCACGTTGCCGGGCGCCACCGCGTTCAGGCGCACGCCCCGCGATCCCCACTCGGGGCTCATGCGCCGCACCCAGCGGGCAAGCGCGTACTTCGTGGACGCGTAGTACACGTGGCCGATGGCAGGATCCACGTCTTTGACCAGTTCGAGAATGCGGTCCTCGTCGGCATGGTTGTTCAGCATGCCGGCTACGTCCATGCGCGCTGCTCCTTGCGCGATGGAGTTCGACGACGTGACCGTGCAGCTTCCTCCGCGCTTTTCCAGCAGGTCGAACACGCCGCGAGCCATCTCGGTGGCGCCAAAATAGTTGAGCGACACGATAAGCGATATGGGAGCCTTGCCGCCCGAAACGCCCGCGTTGCAGATCATGGCGTCGATGCCTTCGGGGTAGCGTTCGTGCAACTCGGCGATCGCGTGCGCGCGTCCGTCTTTGGTAGCCAGGTTCGCGTTGATGTCGCCGCCGTTCAGGTCTATGTTGACCACCTCGTGGCCGCGTCCGCGTAGGATTTCGGCGGTTTTCGCGCCGATGCCGCTTGTGGCTCCGGTGATGACGTAGATGCCCATGCCCGTCCTTCCCCTTGCAAGGTGCTTGCTTCCTTGCTGACGATGGTTGTCGTTTCGCTTCGAATCGTAGCAAGTTCTTGCACGCGAGGCTCGCCGCAGCAGGCCAGCGGTCGGTTGGTCTTCATGCACGGGCTGCGCGATTCGGCGAGCGGCGCACGTGCATGAACGTGCGAGCCGTTGACTTTTTGCTGTGCGCCTTTTTTCGCGAACGCGTTCGCGTCCTCGTTTTCCGCTTCCTTTAGAAATCCTTGAGAAACGGCTCGTATCGTGGATTGCGAAGAAGGCGAAGGAAAGGAAGCCAGCATGAGCCACCTGCTTGAAACCAGGAATCTCACCAAGCGATTCGGTCGCGGATCGGGCGCCCAAACGGCGGTCGACCGCGTGTCCTTGCATGTTCCCGAAGGTGCCGTGTACGGCCTTTTGGGTCCGAACGGGGCGGGGAAGTCCACAACGCTCAAGATGGTCGCAGGCATGCTGCGCCCTACCGAGGGCGATATCCTATTCGCAGGTCAACCGTGGTGTCGCAGTGATTTATACCGCATCGGGTCGCTTATCGAGAACCCGCCGGTGTACGCTAACCTCACGGCTCGCGAAAACCTGCGCGTGCGCACGACGCTGCTGGGAATCCCCGAGGCGCGCATCGACGAGGTGCTGCAAACGGTCGATCTGGCCGCAACCGGCAAGAAGCGCGCGGGGCAGTTCTCGATGGGCATGAAGCAGCGTCTGGGCATTGCGCTTGCGCTGCTCGATCGTCCGCGCTTGCTCATCTTGGACGAGCCGACCAACGGGCTTGACCCTATCGGCATCGAGGAGCTGCGCGGCCTGATACGTTCGCTTCCCGCGCAGGGCGTGACGGTGGTGGTGTCGAGCCATATTCTGACCGAGGTGTCGCATACGGCTGACCATGTGGGCATCATCGCCGAGGGCTGCTTGGCGTACGAAGACGAGCTTGCGCCCGGCACCGATCTCGAGTGGCTGTTCATGGACGTGTGCCGTCGGGTGGCAGTGGAACGCAGGGCTGCTGGCGAGGACGGGGGCATGCGATGAGGGCGCGGCGATCAGACGAGTGCGCAGCGAACGCGGAGCAGTCCCGCGCTTGCGCCGCCCGTACCGGGTGCCCTTTCGCGTTTGCCGCCTATGCGGCAGCATTCAGGGCCGAAGTGCTCAAGGGCAAGCGTGCCGCACCTCGCAAAATCGCATTGGTTGCTCCGTTGCCGTTCTGCGCGATGGGCATGGCGGCGGCCGGCGTGTTCGGCGGCGGCGCGATCGGGGCGTTTGCCACGTACGGCTGGAACTACTGGTACGCGCTCATGCTCCCCGTTGCCGTCGCGCTCATGACCGCATCGATCGCCAACATCGACGCGCGGCAGAAGCTGCGGCCCGTTCTTGGGTTGCCGCTGCCCCCGTCGAGCGCGTGGTGGGCCAAGACCGCGTACGCGTTGGTGCTTGCGCTGGCGGCGAACCTGGTGGTGCTGACGGCTGGCGTCGCGGTGAACCTTCTGGGTTATGATGCGCCATCTGCGGCGGCGGGCCTGGTCGCAGCGGTGCTGTTGGTTGTCGGAAACGCCTGGATGGTTCCGGCGGGGCTTGTGCTTACCACGCGTTTCGGCACGCTTGTGGGCATTGCGATTCCCGTCGCGCTGCAGCTGGGAGCGGGCATCGCGTTCTGGACGAGCTCCGCATGGTTCCTCTTTCCTCCGGCAACCGCCCTGCGCGCGGTGTCGCCGTTCATGGGCGTCGCGCCTTCAGGCGTGCCGCTTGAGGCGGGCGATCCGTTGCTGTCGTTCGGGTGGGAGGCGATGCAGGGGCTTGGCATCGCCGTTGCGATCTTCGTCGCGCTGGCCGTGTTCGGTGCGCGATGGCATGGAAGGAGGGAGGCGAAATGGCGGTTCGGATGACGTTCGGGCGTGCGGTTCGCTCGGAGATCGTGCGCGTGCGCCGCTCGCCGCTTGCGGCGATGCACCTGGTGATCGCGCTGGCCCTGGGGGCGGCCGCCGGTGCGTATTTCGCGAGCTCCGCTTGGGACAGCCTGCTGGGCGCCGATGCGTTCTTCCAGCTGCTGGGCGCCGGTGCGCCCCTGATCGTGGGCTTGTCGTGCGGCCTTTCCGTGGATGCGGAACGCGAGGCCGGCGATTGTGCGAACCTGCTGGGCGTGCCGTCGCGCAGGATCGCGTTCGCGGCGAAGGGCGCGGTGCTGCTGGCGCTCGGCTTCGCGGCTGCGCTTGTTGCGGCGGTGCTGTTCTGGGGGATCGTCGTCGCGGCGGGGCGAGACGCTCCTTCGCTGGCGGCGTGCCTTGCGAGTGCGTGCGGCATCGCGGCGGGCAGCGCGGCGCTGTACGCCCTTTCGCTGTGGGTTGCGCTGCGCTTCGGAAGAAACGCAGCCATCGGGTTGGGCGCAATCGGATTCGGCGTGGCGCTCGCCTCGATGGGCGGTTTGGCAAACGGGCTGGTCACCGGTACGCTGAGCGGATCGTTCGGCGCGAACGCTGCCGTTTTCATCCCGTTTGCATGGCCTTCGCGTTTCGCATCGCTGGCCATAGAGCTGGCGATAGCCGGTCCGCTGTCGGCCGGGGCGCAGGTTGTGGCGGTACTCGTCGACGCGCTCGTGCGCATCGGCATCGCGTGCGCCGTTTCGACGATCGCGCTCGTAGCGGCGCTCCTCGTAGGCGCGGATCGTTTCGAAGACAAGAAGCGCGCCGGGGAGTAAGGCGCTCAAGGTACAATGAAGCCGAAAAGACCGATGTCGCGCAAAGGGGCTTGCGAGATAGCGGCCTGCGGCGATGAAGGGCGAAAGGAGCGGCATGGCTCGCTTGCTGGTGATCGATGACGAGAAGGCTATTCTCGATGCGCTTGCGCGCGTGCTCGAGCGGGACGGTCATACGGTGGTTGCGGAGTCCCGTCCGACGCGCGCGCTCGATCTTGACCTTGCTCGGTTCGATCTTGTCATCACCGATGTGATGATGCCCGATATGGACGGCTTCGAACTGGTGCGCCGCATGCGCGACCGGGTAGACTGCCCCATCCTGTTCCTTACCGCCAAAACCGAGGAAGGCGATGCCGTGATCGGCTACGGTTTGGGGGCCGACGATTACATCCGCAAGCCGTGCGGAGCAGCCGAGTTGCGCGCGAAGGTGGCGGCTCACCTGCGACGAGAGCAGCGCGACCACCATGTGGCGCTTGCGTTCGGACCCGTGCGCATCGACCTTGCGGCCAAAGAGGTTGCAGTCGACGGCGTTCCCGTTCGGCTGACGCCTACCGAGTACGCGCTTTGCGAGCTGATGGCGCGCCGCCGCGGTCAGGTGTTCTCCAAAGACGCGCTGCTCGAGGAGGTGTCCGGTTGGGATTCGCTGGCCAGCGCCGAAACCATCACCGCCCACGTCAGCGCCATTCGGGCGAAGTTCAGAGCGATGGGAGTCAATCCTATCGGCACGGTTTGGGGCGTGGGTTACAAATGGGAGCTTTAGGGGGCGCGCAGTCGCGGACTGCACGGGTCAAGGCGGGTGCCACGCATGCGGAGGACGAGCGATCGGGTTTGTCCGCCTCGCGTCGCGGCGTTCCGTTGGCGCTGATTATCGTACGCTATTTCGGCTACGTTCTGGTTGCGGTGGCGTTGCTGCTGGTCGGCTTCTGGACGACGTTCAGCTTGATGGCCAGCAGCGGGCTCGTCTACGTTGCCAATTATGCCGACGAGCGCGCTCCCGACATGGTCGCCGCGCTCGAATCCGGCGCGGTCGAGCCTGCGGACGTCCCTTCGTGCTATCGCTGGTGCGTATTTGATGCGGAAGGGCGCGTGCTCGCATCCGATATGGCGGACGGCGACCGGGCAGCTGCGTGGACGGTCGTTCAGGACGGATCGACCGTTGCGGGCTTTGACGGCTTGGGCGGGGTCCGCCAGCAGGCAACGGCCGTGCTGCCGAATGGAAACCGGTGCGCGCTGCAATACGACTTCGTTCCCGATTTCACGTCTCGGGCCCTGCGCGATGCGCTTCCCGATCCTCAGACGCTGCTCATCGGTGCGTTCTTCGTCCTGTTCGTTGCCACGGTCGCGCTGATCGCCGTGCGCGCGGCGCGGGTGATATCCCGCAAGATGCAGCCTTTGGCCGAAGCCGTGGCTCAGATCGAGCGGCAGGACCTCGACTTTGCCGTGGGGTCGACCAACGTGCGCGAGGTGAACGACGTATTGCGCGCCATGGAACGCATGCGCGCGGCGCTGGCCGATTCTCTGCAGGCGCGTTGGGCCGCCGACGATGCGCGCCGCCGGCAGGTGTCGGCGCTTGCGCACGATCTCAAAACGCCGTTGGCCGTTGCGCGCTGGAACGCCGACCTGCTGCACGAGACCGCGCTCGACGAGGAGCAGCGTGCATGCGTCGAGGATATGTCCGATAGCGTGCGACGCATGGAAGGCTACGTACGGCTTTTGGTCGAGGCTTCCCAGGCGGGCGATCCTGCCGTTGCCTCCGATGTGGATGTTGCCGTTCTGGCCGACGAGGTGCGGCGCCAGGCGCGGCAGCTGTGCGATGCGGGCGGGACGGCGCTTTCCTTCGACGCCACGTGCTCGGGTGCTGTTCGCGGTGATGCGACCAGCCTTGTTCGGGCTATTGCGAACTTGGTGTCGAACGCCGTCGAGCACGCTCCTGCCGGCTCGGAGGTGTCGGTGACGTTCGACGTGACCGAAGGCTGCTTGCGCATGACGGTGGAAGACGAAGGCCCCGGGTTTTCCGCAGCTGCGTTGGAGCGCGGAAAGGAGCGCTTCTTCACGGGGTCCGCGGATCGCAACGCCGAGGCCGGCCACTTCGGTCTGGGCCTTTCCATTGTGGACGACATCGCGGCGGCGCACGGCGGATCCTTCGAGATATCCAACCGGAGCAAGGGCGGCGCGCGCTGTGTGGTGAAGCTGCCGCTGGCGTAAAGTCGCGCTCGACGATTTCCTCAGCGGCGGAAAGCTGGTTGCGGCGGGTGCTATCGCTTCCGTTCGGAATCCGCTGTGCGCGTGTCCGCTTGGGTGCTTTGCTGCTTGCGGTAGCGGGCGAGCGCCTGCTCGTAGCTGCCGGCGGTCCTGCGGAAATAGGCGTTGTACCCGATGGTCGACAAGGCGGATATGATGAAGAAGATCACGACGAACTCGACCCACGCAAGGGGAATGTCCGGGGGAAACCAGGCGCCGATCCAGGCGCAGGCGGCTAGCGCGGGCAGCGCGCATGCGTCGAATCCGATCATGCGGGCAAGGTAAGCGGGCTTTTTGAGCACCGCTTCGGTGAACCAGAAGGCTTGCAGCACGCCGATCGACACGGTGGCGATCAGCAGCGAGGCGGTGAGGTTCAGCCCGTAGCTGGGACCTGCGAAGATGTAGCCCATGACTAGGCACACGATCATGGACACGGTGAAGAAAACGCAGATGGTAAGGGCGGTTTGAATGGCTATGCGCTTCATGGCGAACTCCTTTGCTGCGGGCTACAGCCCGATCTTCTGCTTGATGGCGGGAGCGTACTGACGCGATACGATGACGGTTTCGCCGTTGTCCAGCAGCAGCTGGAGTCGGGCGTTCAGGTACGGTTTGATGCCTGCAACGTGGTCGAAATTTGCCAGCAACTGCTTGGAGGCGCGCACGAATTCGGTTCCGGCTAGCCGGTCCTCCAGCTCGTACAGGCGAAGCGGCGTTTCCAGTACGGCGTCCTTCAGGTACAGGAACGTGGAGCCGTCTACGGTTTCGGCGTACAGGACGTCCCCGATTGCAACGATCAGGGTTGCGCCGTCGCGGGTGCCGGTGAGCTTGCGATCGAACGCGTTGAGCGAGGCGACGATGCGCTGCACGCGCTCGTCTATCCGCGGGCATTCGATGGCCACGCTGATGCCGTTCGCTCGAGGGATTTCGGTAATGGTTACGTTCATGGCATCGCTTTCGATTGGGGTTGAAGCGGGTAGTGCATCGGCCGATGCCGACAGTATCCCCGACCTTCCGGCGGCGCACAAGGCAGGTGCGCCCAGTTGCAAATGGGCGAGCTTCAGTTGCAGGCAGGCCGCTGTAGGTTGCGTTGGTTTCGGTTGTTTGACGTGCGCTCCCTTTCCTCGGCCAGGAAGGCGCCCCATGCTACAATCGCCCTGAGAACGATGGTGAAATCGTACGGCTAGGAGATCTGCCATGGCAAAGCTCGAAGGCAAGGTTGCATTCGTCACGGGAGCGTCTCAGGGTATCGGCGAGGGCATTGCGCGCGTGTGCGCGAAGCACGGCGCCCGCGTGGCCTTGGCCGACGTGTCTGCGCGCGTGGAGGACGTTGCCGCCGATCTGCGGGAGGCCGGGCACGAGGCCGTCGCGTTCGTCCTGGACGTTACGGATTCCGCTGCGCTTGCATCTGCGGTCGCGCGCACCGTCGAGACGTTCGGGAGCTTGGACGTGCTGTGCGCGAATGCGGGCGTGTGTCGGTTGGGAGACTTCCTGAGCATGACGGACGCCGATCGCGATTTCCACATCGACGTCAATATCAAGGGCGTATGGAACACCGCGCGCGCCGCGCTTCCCGTCATGGTCGAGCAGGGCGGCGGCAGCGTGGTCATCACCTCGTCGGTAACGGGCGACCTTGTTGCCGACCCGGGCGAATGCGCCTACGCGCTGTCGAAAGCGGCGCTCGTGGGCTTGACGAAGGCACTGGCCGTGGAATTCGCCGCCCGCAACATTCGCGTCAACTGCTTCCAGCCCGGGTACGTGGTCACTCCCATGGCCGAGAGCATCGCCCAGCAGTCGAATCCCGACGATCCGGAAAGCGTCTTGACCGAGATGGCGAAGGCTATCCCGATGCGAAGGCTGGCCCGTCCCGAAGAAGTGGGGGAGCTGGCCGCGTTTCTCGGCAGCGACGAGTCCAGCTACATTACCGGCTCCCAGTTCGTTATCGACGGCGGCTCCACGCTTCCGGAATCCGTCAGCGTAGGCGTGTAGGCTAAGCTGACGCAGGTCTCACCGGGTGGCGAACCACGGTGCGCAGGTTCTCCGGCTTGGATCGACGCGGGTCGCTCAGGTAGATCTCGTGATGCAGGCGCACGCCGGGCACGCCGCCGTTCGCGTCAAGCTCGGCGAGCAGCGCGCGTGCGTTCTCGGGATCGGCGATGTCGTCTTTCAGGTGGGAGTCGGCTATGAAGGCGGACAGGGCTGCGACGGTGGCCGGCTCGTCGTCGTAAGGACCGCGATGCAGAACCTGCGCGCAGGGGCCTTCGGCGAAGCGGACCAGGCGAGCTTGCGCGGTGTCCAGCCCCGGTTTTTTCGCGGCTGCCTTTTCGCGCGCCCAAGTGAAGGTTTCGGTCGTCACGAAGTCGGGCTGTCGAATCAAAGAGACCCATTGCAGCTTGCTTTTGTCTGTAATGCGACGTCCGTCGAAGCCGCCGGAGGCCGTCCACCAAAGGCCTTCGAGCGGCGCTACCTTGTATTCAAAGTAGCCATCCGGTTGCCAATCGCCGTTTTTCGCCATTCTGATGGTGTACGACAAGGCGTACAGAAGTCCCACGGCCTGCGCGTACGCGCCGTTTTCGTCGTTGGGGTCGCCCTCGCCGGCAACGGCGATGAACGTCATGGCAGGCGCCTCCACGAGCGCCGGCTTCGTCTTCGGAACGTAAAGGTCTTTGTGTTCCTTCGTGAAATCGAATGTCATGAGGCTATCCTCCTTGACTCAGATGACTGGATTGCCGATTATCTCGCGCTGCGCTTTTTTCGTCAGCTTGCCGAATACCAGGCTGTAGGAATGATCGCACAATTCGTACAGCAGTTCGTCGGGCACCGCGCCGTCCAGGTCGATGGATATCCAGTGGCGCTTGTCGGCGTAAAAGCCGGGCAGGATGTCGGCATGCTCGCTGCGCAATGCAACTGACCAGGCTGGATCGCATTTGAGCGACAGGAGCGAGCGACCTGCGTATGCGGCGGCGTGCTCTTGGCCGGGCTTCATGGCGGCAGCGAACATCTTTCCGCCAACCTGGTAGCGCCACCAGTCCCATTCCGCCTTGTAATCTTTGGTGCAGCCCGGCTTGGCAAGCAGGTATGCGTCTATGTAGTCGTGCATGGTTTGCGCTCCTTTGCCCGTGCTATGCGAATGCCCCGCGTTTGAATGCGGTGCGCCAGGTCTCGACGTTGCCCCACGGCTTGATATCGAGGCGTCCGAACAGCGCGCACGCCAGTTCGATTCCCGCGGCGCCATTCGCGGTGATGAAGCGCCCGCCGTCTACGACGGGCTGGTTCCGGAATCGATCGTGGCCCCGATAATGGGGTGCTAGCTGGGCAAACTCGTAGTCCGCGTTGCCCGTGTGATCGCAGTCGTCCAAGTAGCCGCGTTCGGCTAGAAACGAGCATGCGCCGTAGATTGCAGCTACCGGCACCGCGCGGGCCAGGCACGCGTCCACCAGCCACGCGCCCGCGCGTACGATGTCCGGTTCTTGCCAGCTTTCGCCGCCCACGAGAATCGCCAGGGCCAAATCTTCGGGAACCTCGTCGCGCTCCGCCGTCAAATCGGGCACTACGGTCAGTCCCCCTATCGACCGCACATTGCCCTGCCGCGTCGCCATGGTGCGCACGGCATATCCGGTTTCGGGTTTGTTGATTTCAGAGCAGGCATGCCCCACCTCCCAATCTGCGAATCGATCGGGCAGGAACGCAAGTACGGTGCCGCGGCGATTCCCCTGAGGTCCTAGTGCGTTGTCGCGTTCGCTCACTGAAGCTCCTTTACGCCAAAGCCACGAATATATCGATGTCGGCGCAGCTCATGTCTTCGCCGGGCAGGTACGCTTCGAAGTCGACGGTGAACGACCGTTGCGCCATGAGCGCTTCGTCGGTCCAGATGTCCATCCAGGCCTTCTGCACGCTCTCCACGCAGTCGCCGCCGCGGATCTCCACCTTCGCGTAGCGGCCGGCCGGTATAACCTGGCGTGCGGAGCCGGCTTCGGCTTCGTTCGTCTCGCAGCCGATGAGCAGGTCGTACTCGTTCGTGGCCAGGTCGTAGTTGTAGTAAAGCGCGAAGCAGGGGTAGGGGTTCGCAATCGCCCCCGGCACGCTCTTGTCCATGCCCTCTTCCATGAACCGCTGCCATAGGCCGCCGATGTCCGCGGTGCAGGAAGGGCTGTCGTTGGCGGTGCGCAGGGTGATTCCCGCAACGGTGCGCTCGGGAAGCTCGACGATCGTGTACTCCATGGCAGTTCCTCTCGATTTTGGTTTCGATGGCAAGGTGATTGTATGAAACAAAACCGGACAAGGCGTGTCCGCTACAGCAAGAATCGAAGGGATTTTCAAGGGGTTCGCGTTTCGTACGTCCGCGCGATCGCTTCCGCCTGCGATTGCAGCCAGGCGCGCAGGCGCACGGGTTCGGCTACTTCCAAACGGTCGCCGAACGACAGCAGGTAGAACATCATGCGCTCGGTTATGTCGCAGGATAGACGGACGCGCAGGCGGCCGTCTTCCAGCTGCTCGATGGCCGACGGTTCGAATTCTTCCCGAATGCGGCCGATGTCTTGCGGCGTTTGCGGGCTGAACAGCAGCACCAGCGGTTCAGCCGAGGCGGTCGTATAGCCTTCCTGCATCTGGGCTGGAAGCTCGCGCGGGACGAACGTTTCCGGCAACAGCTCCATCGAGTCCCATACGATGCGGAACAGCTTGAACGTGCGCCAGTCCTCGCGCATCCGGCACCACGCGCGAATATACCAGGAACGCTCCTTGAACAGGAGCTTGACGGGTTCGACCACGCGCTCGCTCGTGCGTTCCGCGGCGTCTCGGTACCTGAATCGCAAGGGGCGTCGTTCGAGGATCGCCCGTCGTGCCACGTCGAAGACGTTCTTGTATTCGGGCGGCGCGCCCCAAAACGAAAGGTCGATGTCCAGCCAATCGGCGCCTTCCCGTTGGAACAGGCGCCCAAGCCGTTCGTGCGTGGCGGGCGAGTCGGCGGCTCCGGTTGCCCTGAGCGCGGAAAGCGCGGCAAGGATGTCGTCTTTCTCCCTGTCGGTAACAAGGGATTTATCTAGAACGTATCCCTTCATGAGGTGCACGCCGCCGCCCTTGCCGCGCGTCATGTATACGGGAACTCCTGCGGCCGAAAGCGCCTCGACGTCGCGGCGCACCGTGCGATCCGATACCTCAAGCCGCGCTGCAAGATCGCCCGTCGTTCGCGGCGATCGTTCCATGAGCAAGAACACGATCTCGAAAAGGCGGCCTGCTTGCATCGGTCAGCCTTTCGCGCAGGCGTTTGCGCGCGCGAGCACGCTTCGTACCGTTTCGGGCCGCTCGCTTGCCAACGTGGGGAAGGGGACGACGGGTTCGGGTTCTGCGTCGAACGGGGCAAGGGCAAGCACGAGCCAGGCGACGTCGCGCCACGCTCCGCAGGTGTACCCCGCGTTCTTCTGGACGCCCATACACGTGAACCCGAAGGCTTCATGCAGGTGTTCGCTTGCAGCGTTCGGCACTGTGACCAGCGCATACGCTGCTTTCACGCCCTGTTCGCGCACCAGGTCCACAAGGGCGCGATACAGCACGGTTCCCAGGCCGCGCCCGCGCGTTTCGGGCGACAGGTACACCGAAAGCTCGGCGTTCCAGCCGTATGCGGCGCGTTCGGCTTGCGCATGGGCGTACGCGTAGCCAACGATGCGCGGCGTTTCGCCCGAGTTGGGCGTGCTGACGGTTTCTGCCACAAGGTACGGGTAGCCGGCTTGGATGTGCGCTATGCGTGCGCTGAATTCCTCTGCGCTGGGCACCGATTCTTCGAACGTGATGGGCGTGTCGATGTAAGGGGCGTATACGGACAAGATGCCGGCGGCGTCGTCGTCGGTGGCCAGGCGTATGCGAATGGGGACGTTTTCGACTCCGGACACGGCTGCTCCTTGCGTTGGTCGAGTTGCTGCGGCGTTCATGGTAGCACGTCCGCGAATCGTGCGAGGGCTTCGCGGAAGGGTCGCGCGTTCGCATGATCGGATCCGCTTTGTCGGATCCGCTACCGCATGCGCACGAAAAATCGCGTTCGCTGGCAGGTTCTGACGGTTTGCGGTCGTCGGACGAGCTTGCGATTTTGACGCCGCGTGTCCGGCATCGCGTTTTACCAGGTCAGAGAAGCGCAGTGATTTATCGAGCGCTCGACCTGTTCGTGCGGGCCTGCCATGAGGACCCCAAACCGCAAAAAACTGCCAGCGAACGCGATTTTTCGTGCGCTGCCAAGCCTGCAAGGGGTCGGACGGGGGCGGCGGTTCGTGCGCTGCCAAGCCTGCAAGGGGTCGGACGGGGGCGGCGGTTCGTGCGCTGCCAAGCCTGCAAGGGGTCGGACGGGGGCGGCGGTTCGTGCGGAGGCGCCTCGCGAAGAGTCGGACGGCGATGTTTCGCGCGTTTCGGACGGCAACGGTTCAAGCGCTGCCAAGCTGCAAGGGGCCGGACGGGGGCGCTTCGCACGCCTCAAGCGGCAATGCGCGTCACCTTGCAGCACGGCAAGGGCGCTTCCCGTGCGGACGGGAGGGGGCGCCCGTTCGCTTGCCCGAAACGCGTGCGGAAGACGACTTCGAAAATAAAATGCAACATATACTTGTCATTTTTCCCAATATGCAATATATTTATGACATTGCGTACAGAATATTAGGCATAACAGGAAAAGAGAAGGTGATTTATGGGAGGGAAAAAGAACTTGCGCATGAAGGCGGCGCGCGTGGCGTGCGGCCTTTCGCAAGCCGAGTTGGCGGCGGCGGTCGGGGTGACGCGCCAAACCGTCGGCCTTATCGAAGCCGGTGGGTACAACCCCACGCTCAACCTGTGCATTGCGATATGCAAGGTGCTGGGCGCAACGCTTGACGACCTGTTCTGGGAAGAAGGAGAGTAGCGATATGAAGCTTATCGAGCAGTGGAGGGCGTACGTCGGCCCTGTTGACGAACGGGTGGAAGCCGAGTCGAATCGTATTTACAAAGTCGGCTTCATCATGTTGACGTTCGGCCTTCTTGTGGCGCTTGGTTACGACACCATGGTCAGGCAGATCGTGTGGATGCACGAGATCGACATGACGGGATCGGGGGTTATGCAGTTCGATATGTTCCACGTCATGGTGGTCTCGTGGCTGCTGCTGACGTGCCTTGCGTGTGCGGTGCTTCAGAGTCGCAAGGGGTTCGCGGACGATGGCAACCGCTTTTCGGAAACCGACCGCTTCCCTGGCGGATACTTCGCCTTGGTGTCGGGGCTTGCGGCGGTGGTCGCGGGCGTCCTGATCGCACTTTTGCGAGTCCTCGCCGAACTCCAGGTACTTGGTTCGGTTGGCGCCTCCGCATGGTTTGCCGCCGCAGTGCTGGGGTTGTCGATTGCGGCGTTGCTGTTCGTCCTGCTTGTGGTTGCCTTCTACGTTTCGTTCCGCGCGGCGAAATCCCGTCGCCGGGCAATCGGGGCCCTGCTGGACGACTAAGGCAGCTGCACGTTTTTGCGCTTGCAGCCCGATGCCCCTCGTTGCGCTGCGGAGGGTATCGGGTTGCGGAAACCTCGTGCCCATACTTTGTTAATTGAAGGGAGCAGGCTTGTTGCTGGGCCGCCGTTAGGGAATACTGCGCATGCAGGAGGCGCGTTGCAGCGCCGGGAATCGAACGGCGCAGGCGCGCCGGGGGGAGGCGTGCGTGGCGGGTTGGCCCCAGAACAAGCGAATTCATCGCGGTCGGTCTCTCGGTTGGATCGGCGTAGCTGCGGTGGTCGTTGCAACGGCCGTTGCAACGTGCGCGGTCGTCAGCGCAACGGACGCTTTCACAACCCGGCACGAAAAACCGTTCCCGGTAAGTTCTTCCATGCGCGAAGAGCGTGGATCGACCGATGCCGTTCCTGATCGATTAACGAATTCGGATCCGCGCGCGGCAATAGAGATCGCGCGTTCGGCGCTCGATGCGGCGCCCATGACAGATCTTGTGAGCGTGTTCGACGCTGCAACGGGTGCTGCGCGCGAACTTGACAACAAGGAAGCTCCCGAGGTGGTGCGGGCTGTCGACGCGTTTCACGAAGCTGGCTATGAAGTTGGGTTCGTCGTATATGATTTCTCGGTCCAACGTGGCATGAACTACAATGCTGACGAGGCGTTTTTCTGCGCGAGCACCATGAAAGCCCCCTTTGTTGTCTATGCGGTGCAAGACGAGATCGACCTTGGCTTTGCTTCTTTCGAAGACATGGTGATCGAAGACGTGGCAGTAGAGGGCACGGGCGTCATGGCTTTCGACGATAAGGAAGAGTACCGTTTGGAAGACGTGCTGGCCAATGCCATCGTCCATTCGGACAACACCGGCTACGCGTTGTTGCGCGAGCGCTTCAGTTACGGGAACTTCGAATCGTGGTGCGCCGCCGCAGGCGTGGACGCATGGGCCTGGGAAGGCGAGTGGTATCCGTATTGCACGCCGCTCGACCTGGCCAAGCTGTGGTTGAACGTAGGGTCGTACGTGGCTGCCGGGCAGGGCCATGCCTCATGGTGCGCCGGTCTTTTGTCTCAGACGGACTCCTCGTTTCTGCGCGCTGCGCTCGGTGCGCGCGGCACGGTGCTTTCGAAGCCTGGATTCGAGATAAACACTCCCCAAACGGGCGCCGGAGCTCTCAACGATGCGGGCGTGGTGCTTGCCGGGGACGGTCCGTACGTGGTGGCTATCATGTCCGATGCCGACTACGATAGCGATTACTTTACAGACAACGAGCGCCTGATCGTCGACTTGGCAGCTGCATTGGGCGCCGCTCGTGATAAAGTGCTCGTTCATCCTACTGTTCAGGAGGTTCGTTCGTGAGGGTTTTTTCTCGCGCTGCGCTTTTGCTTGCTGCGGTGCTGACGGCGATTGTCTTGGCGGGCTTTGCCGCGCTTGGATGCTTCGCGTGGGCTGACGAGGACGCCCAGGCGAGCGCCGCCCAGAAAGCGGTCGACGACGCTCATTCCAGCTTGAGCGCTGCCGAATCCCGCATGGCCGCGCTTTCTTCCGATTACGATACGCTCAAGCAGGAGATCGACAAACTTCAAACGCAGATCGACGACATGGCGGCGGAGGTCTTGGAGGCTCAAAAAGCGGTGGTCGAGGGGCGCGCTGCGGTGGGCAAATTGGCCGTGTACGAGTATCGCACGGGCGGCTCGGCGCGCTCCCTTGTCGAGCTGGTCTTGGGCGCAGGCGATTTTTCCGAGCTTCTGCGCAACATGTCGTATTTGAGCAGCATCATGACGTATCAGGCCGATGAGGTTGCCGCGCAGCAGGAGCGCAGCAAGCGTTTCCAAGATCTTGCGGATAGCTTGAACTTCCAAAAAGACGAACAGGAAAAGAAGCTGGCGGAGTTGGAAGCGAAGAAGGCGGAAGCGCAGAAGGTGGTGGCCGACGCGTCTTCGCGACTGCAGAACGCCGAAAGCGACCAGGCTTCTCGCTTGGCCGAGCTGCAGCGCAAAGCAGAGGAGATGGCAGCTGCCGGCGCGGTGACGGATCCGGTGGAGGTCGAAGACGCGAACACGGTGGACAGGCCTTCGGTGGTTCCTCCGTCAACGCCGGTGGAGCCCGATCCGGATCCCGTTGTTCCCGATACCGGTGGCGGATCCGGTGGTGATTCCGGCGGCGGATCCGGCGGCGGCTCCAGCGAATCGCCTGGTGAAAGCACTGCCGGATGGTCGACGGGCGTGGCTTCCGCTTATGGAGGATCCACCGATCCCTACACGCCCAGCCCCGGCATAACGGCTACCGGCGCCGTTTGCGACGACTGGTCGATGGGCGTGGCCGTTCCCATGGCGTGGCCGAACTACTGGCAGTACTACGGACGCACCGTCGAAATATCCTACGCAGGGCAAACCGTGTTCGCTACCATCAACGATTGCGGCGGCATGGACGGAGGCCGTCGTTCTCTTGATCTGCAGCCCGGCGTGTGGAAGGCGTTCGGGTACTCGTCGTGTCTGGACTGGGGCTTGCGCACGGTCAGCTACCGTATCCTGTAGCGTTTCGCCTCGTTTCGCCGTTCGGCCGCGGGTCCTGCGTTCTCCCTCTTCGCGGGCCGGAATCCCGTGCGCCGGGGTGGTGCCAGTGTCAATCGGCGCGGGGCGCAGTTCGCCGCTTCGTCGTGGAATATCTCCTCACGTTCGACGAAATGCGCTATACTGCATCGTTACATGCGAAGACGAAGACAGCGCCGGGTAGCGGCGCCGCCTCCAGAGACGGGTCTCATCGGCTGAAAGGACCCGGGCGGCCAACGCGGCGATTCCCTTCCGAGCAGCAAGGCTGAACGCGGGGCGCGCAAGCGCGGACGTGCAGTAGGCTTTGACGGGGGCTCCCGTTACAGAGCGTAATGAGCGGGCGGCCAACGGTCGCGTGCCTTGCCTGGTCATCGCGATGTCCGGTCGAGCGTGCGCGCAGGTCGTCAACCGAGGTGGTACCGCGAGAGCCTTCTCTCGTCCTTGGATTGGGAAGCAATTCCCTCAACCAACGGCGAGAGAAGGCTCTTTTGTTTTTCGCCGCCGATGAGCGCGTTCGCGCGAGCTGCGGCGGCGTTGCAAAAAGAAGACGGAAAGGGAGCGCGAAACATGGCAATCGTGGACGAATTGGAGGCCTTGCGCACGCAGACGCTCGACGCGATCGCTCAGGCGGGCGAAACCGCCGAGCTTGAGCACGTGCGCGTGGCGGTGCTGGGCAAGGCGGGCACGCTGACGGGGTACCTGCGCAGCATGGGCCAGGTGGCAAAAGAGGAACGCGCCGCGGTTGGCAAAACCGTGAACGAGGTGCGCGTGGCCGTGGAGGAAGCGTTGGCCGCCCGCAAGGCCGAGCTTTCGGCTGCCGAGCTCGAGGCCAAGATCGGCGCGAGCGCGGTTGACGTGACGCTGCCCGGACG
The DNA here is from genome assembly GCF_021044775.1 of Paraeggerthella hominis. Classification (NCBI taxonomy): domain Bacteria; kingdom Bacillati; phylum Actinomycetota; class Coriobacteriia; order Eggerthellales; family Eggerthellaceae; genus Paraeggerthella; species Paraeggerthella hominis. The sequence goes on along the minus strand of NZ_JAJNOQ010000004.1, from coordinate 36,440 downwards.
TGCTCAGCAGATGGGAACCCGTCACCTCATCAACCGTATAACCGACGAGGTCAGCGAGATTTTCCTTGGCTTGGGCTACACGGTGGCGCAGGGTCCCGAGGTGGAGACCGACTACTACAACTTCGAGGCGCTCAACGCTCCCGCCGATCATCCGAGCCGCAGCTTGGCCGACACGTTCTACGTGGTCGACCGTTCCGGCGAGAAGGCTGCGGTGCGCGGCGAGTCCGACGTGCTGCTGCGCACGCAGACCTCGGGCGTGCAGGTGCATGCCATGGAGGATCAGGACCTGCCCATCTACATCATCGCTCCCGGTAAAGTGTACCGTCGCGACGTGGCCGATCCGTCCCACCTTCCCCAGTTCACGCAGATCGAGGGCTTGGTTGTGGACAAGGGCATCACGTTCGGCGATCTCAAGGGCACGCTCGACTACCTGTGCAAGCAGCTGTTCGGCGAGGAGCGCAAGACGCGCTTCCGCGCTCACTACTTCCCGTTTACGGAGCCCTCGGCCGAAGTGGACGTAAGCTGCGGCATTTGCCACGGCGAAGGCTGCCGCTTCTGCAAGGGCACGGGCTGGCTGGAAATCCTGGGCTGCGGCATGGTCGACCCGAACGTGCTGTCCATGTCGGGCATCGACCCGGAAGAGTACTCCGGATTCGCGTTCGGCATGGGCGTCGAGCGCATTGCCTGCCTGAAGTACAACGTTCCCGACCTGCGCATGCTCCTCGAAGGCGACATGCGCTTCCTTCGTCAGTTCTAAGGAGCCGCAAGCTATGAAAATATCTTTGAAGTGGTTGAGCGAATACGTCGAGGTACCGGGCGACGTCAAGGCGTTTTGCGATCGATTGGACCTGACCGGTACGGGCGTCGAGGCTGTGGAGAAGACGGGCGCGTCGTTCGACGGCGTGGTCGTGGGCTACGTGGAGACGTGCGAGCAGCACCCTGACAGCGATCACATGCACGTGACCACGGTAAACGTGGGCGCGGACGAACCGGTGCAGATCGTGTGCGGCGCGCCGAACATCGCGGCCGGTATTAAAGTGCCGGTTGCCACCATCGGCACCGTCATGCCCGGCGATTTCAAGATCAAGAAGTCGAAGCTGCGCGGCGTTGCCAGCTGCGGCATGTGCTGCTCTCAGCGCGAGCTGGGCATCGGCGGCGATCACGAAGGCATTTGGATTCTTCCCGAGGACGCGCCTGTGGGCATGCCCATTGCCGAGTACCTGAAGATGTCCGACACGGTGCTCGATCTTGAGGTCACGCCGAACCGTCCCGACTGCTTGAGCGTGGTCGGCATGGCGCGCGAAGTGGGCGCTATGTATCGCACGAACGTTGTCAGCCCGCTTGCCGACATGGCTGCCAAGCTGGAGGTTGATGCGAGCGACCAGCCTGTTGATCAGGTGGTTCGCGTGAGCATTGAGGATTCGGTACGCTGCCCGCGCTATACGGCGCGCGTGATTCGCGGGTGCAAGGTGGGGCCGAGCCCCGACTGGATGGTCGAGCGCTTGGCCGCTATCGGCCAGCGCTCCGTCAACAACATCGTGGACGTTACCAATTACATCCTGTTCCTGTTCGGCCAGCCGCTTCATGCGTTCGACCTGGCCAAGCTTTCGGGTGCTGACGGATGCGCTTCCATCGTGGTCCGTGCGGCCGAAGACGGCGAGAAGCTGGTTACGCTGGACGGGGAAGAGCGCGCGCTCACGTCCGACATGACCGTCATCGCCACGCCCGAGCTCGGTGCGGTGGCGTTGGCCGGCATCATGGGCGGCCTTGACACCGAAGTGACCGAGGACACCGTGGACATCTTGCTGGAGGCTGCTGCGTTCGAGCCGGGCCGCACCAGCCGCACCAGCCGTAACCTGGGCCTGATCAGCGAAAGCTCCATGCGCTACGAGCGCGGGGTGGACGACCACGGCATCGACGAGCGCTCCGCTGCGGCCGCTGCGCTGATCGTGGAGGTCGCAGGCGGTCGCGTGAGCGCTGCCGCAGCCAACCAGCTCGGTATCGTGGACGAGTGGCCGATGCCGTCGCAGGCCGTCGAGCTGGAGTTCCGCGTTCCGCGCTTCTGCGCCATGATGGGCGCCGACATTCCGCGCGAGGACATCGTCGACATTCTCGAGCGCTTGGGGTGCGCGGTCTCGTCCGCTGACGGGGCGGACGTGCTGGCCGTGGTCGCGCCTACGTTCCGGCCCGACCTCGAACGCGAGATCGACCTGTACGAGGAAGTGCTGCGCCTGTGGGGCATGGACCGCGTGCCTTCCACGTTGCCCGGCGGCCCGGGTCGCGTAGGCACGCGCTCCGCGCTCGAGCATGCGCTCGATACCGTCAACGACGTTATGCGCGCAAGCGGCCTGAACGAGACCATGACGTATTCGTTCGCCGAGCCGGGCGACCTGGGTCGCCTGCGCATGTCCTCTGGAGGCTTGGGGGAGCCGGTCGAATTGATCAACCCGCTCAACGCCGATCAGTCGGTCATGCGGCAAAGCATCGTTCCCGGTCTGCTTCGCAGCGTCGCCTACAACCAGAGCCGCGGCGTGAAGAACGTCCAGCTGTACGAAACCGGCCAGGTGTTCTTCGCTCACGAGGGACGCAAGCAGCCGAAGGAGCGCCGTCGCGTGGCTGGCGTGCTGGCCGGCGCCATGCGCGATGCGGGATGGAACGAACGCCCCGACGCCTTCGACTTCTTCGACGGCAAGGGCGTTGTGGAAAGCCTTGCGCGCGAGCTGGCCATTGCGAAACTTCGCTTCAAGGCCCTTTCCGCCGAAGAGGCCCCGCATCTGCAGCCCGGACGCGCGGCCGAGGTGCTGGCGGGCGGCACCTCGCTCGGTTGGGTAGGCGAGCTGCATCCGCTGGCCGTCGATGCGTACGAGGCAACGGCACCGGTGGTGGCGTTCGAGCTGGACGTTGACGCGCTGGTGAAGTCAAGCCGCGCGTCGCGCGATTACGTGGACGTGCCCACGTTCCCGGCCGTGTCCATGGATGTGGCGTTCGTGGTGGACGAGGACGTTGCGCACGAGCGCCTCATGCAGTGCATGAACTCGGCTGGCGGCAAGCTGCTCGAGGACGCGCGTCTGTTCGACGTGTACCGCGACGAGCAGCGCGTGGGCGCCGGCAAGAAGTCGATGGCCTATGCGCTTACGTATCGCGCGGTCGATCGCACGCTTACCAGCGAGGAAGTCGACAAGGCTCACGAGCGTCTCGTGAAGAAGGTGTGCGGGGCGACGGGTGCCGAGGTGCGCGGTTAGCGTTTCGGTCATAATAGACTAATCGAGAGTATTGCGCGGTTGCTCGAGAGCGCCGCGCAGCCAGACGGCGGGAGCAATCCCGCCGTCTTCGCATGGGGGAGGCGACCAGCATGAACCAGAAGATCGCGATCATGACGGATACGAATAGCGGCATCATGGCCGAAGAGGCTCAGAAGCTCGGCGTGTTCGTCGTGCCTATGCCGTTTGTCGTAGATGGCGAGGAGGGCTTCGAGGGCGTGAGCCTTGACGCCGATCGGTTTTACGAGCGGCAGCGTGCCGGAGCGAACATCGTCACCTCCCAGCCTTCTATCGTCGACTTGGGGGAGCGTTGGCACGAGCTTCTGGGCACGTACGACGATATCATCTACATTCCCATGTCAAGCGGGCTTTCCGGGTCTTGCGAAACGGCATGCACCCTGTCTCGGCACTTCGAAGGCCGCGTGCACGTGGTGGACAACCAGCGCATCTCGGTCATGCAGCGCGAGTCGGCGATCGACGCGCTGCGCTGGGTTGAGGCTGGGCTTTCGGCGCAGGAGGTTTGCGATCGCCTTCATGCCACGAAGTTCGACGCGAGCATCTACATCATGGTGGACACCATGGCCTACCTACACAAGAGCGGCCGAATCACCCCGGCAGCTGCGGCCATCGGGTCGGTGCTCAAGATAAGGCCGGTCCTGCAGATTCAGGGAGAAAAGCTCGACGCGTTTTCGGTGGCCAAGTCCACGAAGGCGGCGAAGCGCACCATGTTGAAAGCGCTTGCGCGCGATGTGGACGAACGTTTCGGCGGTGTTGGCAACGTGCATCTTTACGTAGCTCATACGGATCGTGACGACGACGCGCAGTCGCTTGCGCAGGATATGCGGGACCAATTCGGCAGCGACGATGTGTTCGTGGATCGTTTGCCGCTGAGCATTGCCTGCCATGTGGGCCCCGGTGCCCTGGGCGTCGGGTGCGCGAAAATCCAAGACTAGGGCGCATGGCGGCGGTTCGGCGAAGCGTTGCGGGTTTCTGGCGGCGCCCGCTCGCCTGCCGATGGTCGCCCTGCCTTGATGCCCGGGCGACGGCTTCCCCGTTGCCCCCTTGCCGGCCCGCTGTCAAAATGGAAGAGTTTTGTTGGTCCTTAAATTAGGATAAAGGGAAGTGTCAGGCGATTGACCTGGTGCGATAAAAAACTCCCACGGAAGAATCGCCCCAACAAGGCGAAAAACCGCCGCAAAACTCATCCGTTTTGACAGCGGGCGCAAGGCATCGTTGCAGTACTTTGGTTGGCGCGCGTTTTCTGACTGTTCGCTTTCGCTAACAGCGGTACAATGGGCCGCGAAAGAAAGGATGCGCGTATGTATGATGGACTGATCAGTCCGGGCCGCAACGACGAATGTTGGTGCGGCAGCGGCAAAAAGTACAAGAAGTGTCACCTCGTCCATGACGAGCGGCTGCAAGAGCTGTACGAGCAGGGATTCGAGGTACCGCAGCGTTCCATGCTCAAAACGGCGGCCGATATCGAAGGCATCAAGCGCAGCGCCGCTATCAATATCGGCGTGCTCGATTACGTTGCCGAGCGTATCGGACCGGGCGTGACCACGGCGGAAGTCGATCGATGGGTGCACGATTTCACGGTGGAGCACGGCGGCGTTCCCGCCGACCTCAATTACGAGGGCTACCCGAAAAGCGTGTGCACGTCCATCAACGAAGTGGTGTGCCACGGCATTCCCTCAGAGGACGACGTGCTGCGCGAAGGCGACATCGTGAACGTGGACTGCTCTACTATCCTGGACGGCTACTATTCGGATTCGTCGCGCATGTTCTGCATCGGCGAAGTATCCGAGGAGCGTCGCCGTTTGGTGGAGGAAACCAAGAAAGCCCTGGAAGCAGGCCTTGCCGCGGTCAAGCCGTGGGGCTTGCTGGGCGATGTGGGAGCGGCTGTGAACGCGCATGCGAAGTCGTGCGGTTATTCGGTGGTGCGCGAGTTCGGCGGGCATGGCATCGGACTCGACTTCCACGAAGATCCGTTCGTGAGCCATGTTGCCGAAGCGGGTACCGGCATGGTGCTTGCTCCGGGCTGCTGCTTCACCATCGAGCCCATGATCAACGCGGGCGAGCAGGAAATCGACATGAGCGATCCGAACGGATGGACCGTTCGCACGGCAGATCGTTCCGACACGGCTCAGTGGGAGGTTCAGCTGGTCGTTACCGAAGACGGCTACGAGCTTCTGAGCTGGTAGGGAAGAGGGCTCGGCAGCGATACGCATCGCGCCGAGCCCTTTCAGGAGGGGAATAAGAAGGCTTGGTTATTTCTGGGCTACCATGCGGCCGATGACGTAGCCTTCGGTGTAACAGCGCCCGAGCGACAGTCCGAATACGGTGAGCGGGTAGTCGATTCCGCCATAGAAATGACCCGAGCAGTTGCCGATGGCGTACAGGTTTTCTATTACCTCGCCTTCCGGCGTCAGGCACTCGTGCTTTTCGTTGATGTCAACGCCGGAGCAGATGGCGCTCATACGCACGTGACGGTGAATGCCGTAATACGGCGGGGTGTCGATAGGGGCAAGGAACTTCGCCGCTTTCCCGAAATCGACGTCCTTGCCCGCCGCGGCCAGGTCGTTGTAGTGGGCGATCGTTTTCTTGAACGCTTCCGTATCGGTGATTCCAAGCTTTTTGGCCAGTTCTTCAAGGGTGTCGGCCTTGAACGTATTGATCTGCCCTTCGAACACGCCCGTGCGCTCGACGTTCTCTTCGGGCATGTAGGTCTTCAGGGCTTCGGGGTCTACCAGCTTTCCCGGCCAGTCTGCCGCTGCGGTCATGTAGTTGCTGTCGAACACCTGGCAATAGTGTCCAGCGTCCTCGGCCGATCTCAGATAGCAGTTCATGAGGGACATCTCTACGGTCTCGTTCACAAAGCGCTCGCCGTTCATCTTCACGGAAAGGAACGGCATGTCGCACATGGATGCGGGACCCGCATCGAAATCGTGGAGCATCTTCGTATGGGCAAGGTTCTCGATTTTGCCGCCGGCCCAGACTACCATCTTATGGCCGTCTCCGGTCTTGTTGTTTTGCTTGGGCTGGAAATTCGTCATGTCCGGCTGGTAATAGTGCAGCATGTCCTCGTCGTTTTGGTAGTCGCCACATGCTACGATCACGCCTTTCGACGCGTTGAACTGGACGTAGCCGTCTTTGCCTTTCGCGATAACGCCCACTACTTTGCCCGATTCGTTCTGGACGAGCTGCTCGGCTGGGGTGGAATAGAAGATTTCGACGCCTTCTTTTTCCGCAGTGGCCGCCAGCGCCCGCATGCCGTCGCCCGCGTTATAGGGCTTGGGTCCGAAGAAGGACGTGACGAAGTTCATGGTGTAGCCCTTGCGGTTGATCAAGGGTATATGCTGTTGGTTTCCTTGGTCGATAACCTGCGCGCCGCCTTCGGCTGCTTTTTCGATAACCCAAGACACTGCTTCCCCTGAGTTTTTCGCCCAGAGTTCGATGAGCGCTCGATCAGGGCGATGCTGGTTGTCGGTCATGAGCTGGGAAACGAGGTCCTCTATGTTGGCTTGATCGCTCGTTATCAGATCGATGCCGCTGCCCGAGTTGCCTTGGCTGATGGCCTGATTCTCTTTCTGAAGCAGTGCGACGCGCGCGCCCGCTTCCAAAGCCGAAAGCGCAGCAGGGACTCCGGATGCGCCTGCGCCTATGACCACCACGTCGTATTCTTCGGTGGCTGCGATATCGGTAATAGCGGCGGGCTTTTCCAGGAAAGCGGGCATTCCGGTTCGCAGGTGACCGGCTGCTGTGGTTTTCTCGCCTGCTCCGGCCTGGGCGCTCGCCGCGTTTTTCGCTGCGGTTTCTTGCGGCGCGCATGCGCTCAGGGCGCCTGCTGCCGCCATTCCCGCTGCTGTCATGCCGCCGAATTTGAGCAGATCTCGACGACTGATACCTTGCTGCTTGCTTTGCTTGGGCATGTTCATCCTCCTTGAACGTCGGTGCTTGCCGCGCTTTGACGCTCGACATCCGGTGGTCGAAGGTTTCTTCAGGGCGGCTCCCTCGGTCGAGACCATAGCGCTCAATCGATCCGCTTGTCTTTCGTCTACGGCTTTTCGCCTGGGGTTATTTCTATCATCCTTTGTTATCACCCTAGTTTTACCAGGGGTTTTCCTGCGGCTGAGTTTTCCGGATGTTTTGAAGCAGCCGTTTCCTTCGGTACAATGGGCTGCAAGCATGCGGCAAGGGGAACGGTGTTTGGGGAGATTCTTATGGCGAAAAGCGATCAGACCGAGCAAGGAAATCGTCCGCCGGGACCTCTCTTTCCTTGGATGCCCGCGATACCCGTGTTCTTTTTGGGGCTTGGCGTGTATCGTGCTTGGATCGAGATCGTGTTCGTGGGTTCGTTCATCTCGTTTCCGGCAACCGGGGTTGCAAGTCATGATGTGTTCGATCTTGTGATGATCGCGACGATGTTCTCATGCGCGGCTTTAGCTAAGCGCATCGGTCCCTTGTTCGGTCGTAAATCGGTGTACGTGCTGGCGGGTGTCGCGCTGGTCCTTTCGACGTGCTGCATGTTCGTCTCTATCGGAGCGCCTTCGCTTTCAGTGCATATGGGATTGCCCGCCGCCTTGCTGGGCGGGTTCGGCATCGCTTTGGTCATCCTGCTTTGGTCGGAGCTGTACAGCTGTCTGAATCCGTTTCGCGTGGCGTTGTACTACTCGGCTTCCATGATGGCGGCGGCGTTGCTCATCTATGTATGTCGGGGGATGTCCGTCTCTTGGCTTGCGGTGGTTGTGCCGGCGTTTCCCGTGGTGTCTCTTGCGTGGGCGGCAGCTAGCTTCCGATCGCTTCCGGCAGACGAGCTGCCTTCGGCGTCTGCGACGTCGTTCTCGTTTCCGTGGAAAATCGTGCTGCTCATGGCTATCTATGCGTTTGCTTATGGGCTCAAGGAATCGTCGATGTACCAATCGACCTTCGGGCCTCATTCGGCTTTCGGGACGCTCGCCGTCGCAGCTATTGTGTTCGTCGGGGTCATTGCTCGCGGCGGCAAATTCGATTTCGCCATCATCTATCGGCTGACGTTGCCGCTCATGGTGGCGGCGTTTCTCATTCTTCCGAACGTCGGGGTGCTCAACCAGGCTATGTCCGATTTCTGCACGAGCGCTTCGTATACGGCGTTTTCCGTGCTCGTCATGCTCATCATGGCAAACTTGAGTTATCGCTACGGCGTGTCGGCTGTTTGGCTGTTCGGCATCGAGCGGGGCGTACGTGCGCTGTTTTCGCTGCTTGGCCGTCAAACTGAAATGCTGCTCGGGTCTCCGACGTTTGGTCTTGCGGGATCGGATGCGGTGTTGAGCGGTCTGGTGATCGTCATGGTGGTTGCCGCTACCATGATCTTGTTTTCGGAGAAAGAGCTTTCCAGCCGTTGGGGCATGACGTTTCTTGCCGAGTACAACGCGCAGGCCGATACGGCGCTCGTCAAAAAGCAAGAGCTCGCAAATCGCTGCCAGGCGCTTGCGCGCGAGCGGGGTCTGTCTCCTCGCGAAGAAGAGGTGTTGCTGCTGCTTGCCCAGCATAAAACGGTGGGGTCGATCGAACGCGAGCTGTTCATCGCGAATGGTACAGCCAAAACTCACATACGGCATATTTACCGCAAACTCGACGTTCACTCGCGAGACGAACTCATAAACTCGCTTGGTCTTTACGAATAGAAAACAAACATACGTTCGTTTTCTATGGTATACTGTCAAAGAAAGAAAAGAGCCAGTGCAAGCGCTGTTTCCCATCGGGCCTTCGCGATGGGCAGCCCATAGATGGCGTCGGTGTTCCGCGTCGCCCGTACCACGCTTGCAAGATCCTCTCAAATCTTGGGACGCTTGCGAAGGGGTGCTTGCCATGCTGGATATTCGTCGAGGAATGTGCTGCGTCGAATCCGAAGCTCTTGTGCTTGTTGAAGTTATGCCCTTATGCTGCATTGACCCGCTTGAAGCTGCGGCTCTTGCAATGCAGATAGAGGCGGCCGCAGATTCTGACTTATCGTCCTTCGGTCTGCCCGTGCGCTGCGCTGCCGTTATGCCCTGCGCGACGGCGCTCGCATTCGCCGAGGAGGTTGGCGATGTCGTGTTTTGATCTGCACGCGGCCGAGGGCTCGTATTGGGAGCAGAGAAGAGAGCCTGTCGAGAAGCTGCCTACCCTTCAGGATTTGCTGGCATGCTGCAATGTCGATGCGTTCGTTCGGGTTGTCTTGGACGAACATGCTGCGCGGCTTTGCGCGCCCTGCGGCGACGATTCGCCCAAGCGGCGTCGCAAGAAGGAGCGTCGGCTAGCCCGTACGCTTGATTCGATGAAACGTATGCCCATCAAGCGAAAGGGCGGGCGCGATCGAGTCCTTTTGCCGCGCGAGTTCTTTATTCCCCATGAGCAGACGGGCTTGATCGAGCGGCGCGTGGGCGTTTGGCTCATGCGCCGTGCGGACGTTCCTCTTGCCCGGGCTGCGCTCAGGGCGCATCCCGCAGAGTCCGTTGAGCAGAGCGTCAGTCTACCGGAGCATTCTCTCGCGCTTGCTCCTTGGGAGGACGCGTTATCGAGTCGCGTGTGGCTCGGGGGTTCTTGGAGCCTGTACGAACGCTACCTCGTGCTCTCGTCTGCATTCTGGGAAATGACGTATTTCGGGTTCGATCGCGACTGCGTCGCGGCTGCTCAGGCGCGTGCGAAAACGAAAACGCCCCCAGAGGATTCCGTATTCGACGGGCGTCTTTCCGCCACGGTGTCTGATTTGCGTTTGCGTAGGGCGACGGAATTCGGGCTGATCGTTCCCGATCGTTTTGACGAAGCGCGCCGTGCGTGTTTCGCGGCGCGCGTGGCTCGCCTCAATCGCGCTGCCGATCTTGATCTTTGCTGTCGGATCGTGGATTTGGAGGAAGGCAGGGGCTCTTGATAGGGCTCGCTGGACACGTGTCAAGCGTCATCGTATGATGGCGATCAGTTGGAAGACGATGCGGATGAACAGGGAAGGGAGGGCTGCCATGATCACCGTAGGGGACGTGCTTGCCCTTCCTGTGTTCGAGAGCGTGCGCCTAGCCGCTCCTTGCGAAGGCTTTGCCGGTCGTCCCGTTGTGAATGCGGGCATTCTGGACGAAGAACCTCCTGCGAACGGGTACAGAGAGTTCTTCCCGAACGAGTTCATCCTTTCGTCGCTCGGGTTCGCGCGGCGCGATCCTGCCTTGGCGGAGCGCGCTATCGTCTCCGTCATGGAATGCGGCGTAGCCGCCCTTGCCATCAAGCCCGCTGCTCAAAACGCCATCGGTCCGCGCGTTATCGAGCTGAGCGAACGGCGGGGCATTCCTATCCTGTTCTACGAAGGCCGATACTACGAGCAGATATTGTCGTCGGTTCTCTCCCTTATTCGAACCGATCAAGAGCAGTCCAGCAAAAGCCGCCTTATCGATGGCCTTGTGGCCGATCGGGTGGCGGCTGACGTCCGCGCCTCAATGTACGACATAGCGCGCGCAACGGGGGCGACGCTGCAGTGCTTTGCGGTGCAGCCGGTGGGCGGCGACGACTGCTCTTTGTATGCGGAGCTCAGCGCATTGTCTTCGGTGCTCGCATCGTTCAGGAAAGACTGGGGGAGCGTTGAAACGGCGTATGCGTGTCGCTATCACGATTGCTTGCTGGCGTTCGTGTCGTATTCCAGGCCTCCCATTGACGGACGCTCTCATTCCGAACCCGATCTGATCGGTCGCATCGAGGCGATGTCCTCCGTGCGTTGCGGGGTGAGCGAAGAGGTCCCTTTGGGCGAGGGCGATCTGGCCGTTCGCCAGGCGCGGTTCGCCCTTGAGCGCGCACGGGAGTCGGAATCGGCGGTCGTTCGATGGGCCGATCTCGGCGTCGATGCTTTTCATGCGGCTGCGCGGGCCGATAGGTTGTTCGCTCGCACAAGCGCGTTGTACATGCGCGAGTTGGAGCTGCACGACCAGTGCAATGATACCGATCTTCTGGCAACGGCGCGTGCGTTTGCGGAGGCATTCGGCGATGTCCGGAGCGCGGCAGAGGCTCTTTACCAGCACCCCAACACCGTACGGTATCGTTTGCGCAAGATCAAAGCGGTGCTCGGAATGCCCGATTCATCCGATCGAGAGCTGGCTCGCTTTCTGTCGCTCGTGTTCGTGTAGGCTGGCTTATGTACAGGCTTTTGTGCAATTGCACAAAAGCCTGCATGCGGCTTTGGCTGCTCGTACAACGGTCTAGCGCGCCCTGTCGTCTATGCTGGACGTACCGAACAGGAAGGAGCCAGCAAGATGAACGGATTGAACGAAGCAGCCGTTTCGGCTATGGCCGGGCTTCCGCTTGAAGACCTTTCGTACTGCCTCAAGTTGGCAAAGCGCCTTGAAAGGCTTGGCGTGGACGGAGAGCGTGCGAGCAGCGGCTTGTGCGATCTGATCGAGCGGGACGCAATTCCATCTGAATAGAACATTTCGCCAGACGGTCAAAGGTTTCCCGACCAGATGCATCGAGGGCTGCGTTGAGAGCGACGTGGCCCTCGATGCATTGCTGGTTCGGATTGCTCGCTTGGGCGGCATGCAACATGCCCGCGCTTCGTCAGTTCCTTTTCGTGCGGTTCGCACGATGCCTTGCGCGCTTCTCTCCGCGCGTTGCCGCCAGCGCGCCGCCAAGGAAATCGACGCTAAAACAAGAAGACGCCCGCGGGCGCCTTCTTTGAAAAGATATGGAGCATCGACCGTTAGTCGGCAGCCTCAACCAGCGTGATCTCGAAGTTGAGGTCCTTGCCCGCTAGTTCGTGGTTCATGTCAAACGTTGCCACGCCATCTTCGATAGACTTGACGAACACGGGGAAGGGCTGGCCGCCAGGGCCCATCATGTACACGGTCTGTCCCACGGGAAGCTCGTTGCCATTCGGGATCTGATCGATGGGAACCTGCTGGATCATGCTGTCGTCGCGCTCGCCGTACGCCTCGGCTGCGGGGATATGGACCGTTTTCGTCTCTCCCTGAGCCATGTCCTTCACGGCCGTGTCGAAGCCGGGGATCATCTGGCCGGCCATGCACGTGAACTCGATGGGCTCGCCTCGATCCACGGAAGAATCGAACTTGGAGCCGTCGTCAAGCGTTCCCGTGTAGTGGACCTTGACCTTCTTGCCTTCGTTGCTCATAAGAGCTCCTTTTCATCTAGAAATCAATATCCTCAGTCTACCTGAGTGTTTTCGTCATTCTCGTCGGCGGGACAAACTTGCTCCAAGTTGCCACAAGTTTGCAAGCGTCCTCTTGGAGGCATGTCGTGCGCCTCAAGCAGGGTTATCTCGAAATTCAGCGCTTTGCACACGGCATCGTGGTTGAAGTCGAATACGGCGTGTGTATTCGACAACTCGATCAAACGAGCCGGGCACACGCGTCCGTCGACGCCTTCCAGGCTAACGATCTCTCCCACGACCAAACGGGCGTCTGAAGGAATCCGATCGAGCGGCATCTCCATGACCCGATCGTCTCGGCGATCTTCGTAGGCGACGTCCGCCCCTGCGCGGGCAAGCCGCGTTTCGCCAACGGCCATGTCGCGCACCGTTTCGATGAACTCCGGCGGCATCCACCCGTCAAGGCAAGGGAATTCGATGGGCTGCTCGGTTTGGTCGATGAACGTGAACCCATCGTCGAAGAACCCGCGGTACGCCACCTTCACCAGGCGCCCTTCGTTGCTCATCGGGATCTTTCCGCAAGCGTTGCCAGCGTCGTGCGCTGCTCGACCAGGCGGGCAAGCGGTTCCAGGTGGGGGCGGTCTTCGGCTTCCAGTCCGCGCTTGGCCAGCTCGATCACGCGATCGCACAGCTTTGCGACGGGCTTTCCGTACACGGTCGCCTCGTATCCGTGCGCCATGAGCGCGTTTTTCGCATCCTCGTAGTCCCTCGCGTTCACCTGTGCGAACAGCTCGTCGAGCGCATCAAGGCTTTCGGGGGAGTAGAACAGCCCCTTGATAAGGCTCGCATACGCGATGACGTAGGGGATGGGCATGGCATCCGCGGGCCTGATCTCAATGTAGGTTTTCAGGCGCACGTCGTTGAAGAACATGGACACGGCGTGCTCCACTTCGGCGCTCGTCATGACGCGGTCGGCGTAGATGTCGCCGAACGTGCGCTCCGAATAGCACCACTGCTCCTTTTTGCAGGGAACCAGGATGGCTGGAGCGTCAAGGATGTAGGCGGCGTAGCTTCGAAGGTCGAACCCGGGGTCCAGCACGCCCGGCACCAGTCCGCATCGATCGTTGTCCATGTGCTGCCAGATCTTGGTGCGCACCAGCTGGTGCGTGCGGGGCTTCCCTTCGAACACGGGCGTGTTGTCGGTGATAAGCGACAGGATCGGGACCAGCGCATACGCTAGACGCAGCTTGCGGAGGCAGTCTGCCGTGCTGGTGTAGTCGATGGACACTTGCGTAGAGGCGCTGCCCCGCATCATGCAGGGACCGCACGTGTCCTTCTCGCTCAAGTACAGGTTCATGAACTGGTAGCGCCGTTTCGGAATGAGCTCCAAGCTGCGCGCCGTTGCAGTTGGGTGGTACCCCTCGGTGAGCATGCGCTCGCCCACGGGCGTTAGGATTTTTTCGACCAAGCGCTCGAACTTGTCGAACGTTTCGCGAGCTTTGTCCAGGTCGGAGAAGGGGCCCGCAGAAAGCTCCACCTGGGCGGCGGGCTCGATGGTGACAGCTTCGCCCGGGCGGGCCACGCCCAGCAGATCGCCTTCGGGGTCGGTGGTTGCTTCGGGGTACTGAGCGCGAAGCTGCTCGAGCAGCCAGGCAACTCCGTGTTGACCGCTATAGGAAACGGGGCTCATATCGTCGTGCACGATGGTGTGCTCCAGCTCGATTCCCAGCTGGCCGCGGCTTCCCTCGGGCTTGATGCCGCTCTCGAAAAAAGCCGTCAGCGCTTCAATGTTTTGTTCGCGCGCGGGCTGGTGCTGCATCGTGCAAGCGGAAGCCGCGCCGTCGCGTGTGGCTGTTTTATTCATGTAGCAGACTCCTGAACATCGTATGACCGATGAAATCGTACGGTATTTTCTATACAATACTCTTTTGGTCGCCGAGCTTGTCGGCAAAATGATATCCATTCGCTTTTCCATTCGGGGACGAGGCTGGGTTTGGACGTTCGTATCACAAAAAGAACAGCGCTACTGCTACTGCTCGACATAGTTACAACATACGCCGCGTATTGGCTGGCATCTCTTCTCACCGATGTGGAAGGCGAGGTCTTCGTCAACAACGAGATCTACTTTATGCTGGGCATCTTGGCCATCATAAACGTCGTTGTGCTGGGAATGTTCCGCCTCTACAGCAACTTATGGGAGTATGCCAGCGTTGACGAGGCGATCCAGATCGTCTTGGCCGTGGTGCTTTCCACGTTGGGCGGCGCCGTGTTTCTTTGGGTCATCGACGTGCGCCTTCCCATACGCGTGTTCTTCGTGGCCTGCTTTCTGCTCATATTCTTCATGGGGGGCATTCGCTTCCTCTTCCGCGTCATGCGGCAGAAAGGCCGCGCGCTCGCCTCGGCGCAGCGCACGTGCGATCGCCCCCGGACGCTCGTGGTGGGCGCAGGCGAAACCGGCTCTCTGGCCATCGGCCGCATGGCCTCGATGGATCCGCTCATGCCCGGCATTCCGCTGGTGGCCACCGACGACGACCGATCCAAGCGAGGCAGCCGCATCCATGGCGTGAAGGTGGAGGGCACTACCGACGACATCGTTGCGCTGGTTGACAAGTACGACATCCGGCAGATCGTCGTGGCCATTCCGTCGTCGACGCCCGAGGAGCGCAAGCGCATTTACGGCGAATGCACGAAAACCGATTGCAAGCTGCGCACGCTGCCGAACGTGCGCGAGCTTTCGCTTGACGAGATCGGCGACGTCACCTTGCGCGACGTCGATGTGGCCGACCTGCTCGGCCGCGAGGAGATCGTGCTCAACACGCGAGCCGTGTCGGGCTACATCGCGGGCGAGACCGTGCTTGTCACGGGCGGTGGCGGTTCCATCGGCAGCGAGCTGTGCCGTCAGCTGTGCAAGGTGGCTCCTGCGCGCATCGTCATCTTCGACATTTACGAAAACGATGCGTATATGCTGCGCAACGAGCTGCTGTCCGAGTACGACGACATCGAAGTGGTTATCGAAATCGGAAGCGTATGCGAAGAAACGCGCATCGACGAGGTGTTCTCGAAGTACCGCCCTGCCGCGGTGTTTCATGCGGCCGCCCACAAGCACGTTCCCTTGATGGAGTCGTGCCCGCGCGAGGCCCTGCGCAACAACGTGTTCGGAACGCTCAACACCGTGCGCGCAGCCGATGCCTACGGCGCCGCCCGCTTCATCTTCATCTCCACCGACAAGGCGGTGAACCCCACCAGCGTCATGGGAGCCACCAAGCGCATGGGCGAAATGGTGGTCCAGTATTACGCACGCACGTCGAAGACCATCTTCTCGGCAGTTCGTTTCGGTAACGTCCTTGGCAGCAACGGCAGCGTCATCCCGGTGTTCCAGCGCCAGATCGCCGCGGGCGGGCCGGTTACGGTCACGCATCCTGAAATCGAGCGGTTCTTCATGACCATTCCGGAAGCCTCGCGTCTGGTCATCCAGGCTGGCGGCATGGCCCATGGCGGCGAGATCTTCATTCTTGACATGGGGGAGCCGGTCAAGATCGTCGACTTGGCGAAGGGCCTTATTCAGCTGCAGGGGCTCACGCCCGACGTGGACGTCAAAATCGTGTTCACGGGCCTGCGCGAAGGCGAGAAGATGTACGAAGAGCTGTTGATGGACGAAGAGAGCACGCTTCCCACCGACAACCAATCCATCATGATCTCTACCGGTCAGGACATCAGCTACAACGAGGTGGCGGCGAAGCTCGATGAGCTGAAGGTTGCTTTGGGTAAAAGCGACGAAGAAGCGGTGGCCATTCTGGAAAGCGCCGTGCCCACGTACCGCCACACGCCGAATAAGTAGCAGGGCAGCTGGAGTGTTTTCGAGCAGCTGCTCTGCTGCTCGTGTATCCTTTTCATTTCCATGCTTGTCAAACGGCCAGATCTTTTTTAGGATGGTCTCCGGTATTGAATCGCTTCTGTTTTGTGCAACCGCACAAAACAAGCGAGCCGAAACGTCGAGCCTGCGGTGCGGGCATACGGAAGACGGAGGGGATCGACATGGCGATCGCAACGGGAATCGTTGGAGCGGCCGGATTCGCAGGCATTGAGCTGACGAGGCTCATTTTACGTCACCCCGAGTTCGAACTGCGCGTGGTCACGTCCAACGAATTGGCCGGCTCGTCCGTCGCTTCCGAGTATCCCGGGTTCACCGGAGCTACCGATCTTGCGTTCTCCACGCACGATGGTCCTGCGCTCGACGCATGCGACCTCGTGTTTCTTGCCGTGCCGCACACTGCGGCCATGGCCATGGCGCCGCGCCTTGTTGAGCGCGGGGCAACGGTGGTCGATCTTTCGGCTGATTTCCGTTTGAAGGATCCTGCGGTTTACGAGCAGTGGTATGCAACGCCCCATACGCAGACCGACTTGCTTGCGCGGGCTGCTTTCGGCCTGCCTGAGCTGTTCCCCGACGATCTTGCCCGTGCGGCTGTCGACCGGGCGGAAGGCAAGGGCGTGCTGGTCGCGTGCGCGGGCTGCTATCCTACGGCCACGTCGCTTGCGGCTGCGCCTGCGGTGCGCGCAGGGCTTGCCGCCGATGGCGCGCCGGTGGTGGTTGATGCTATTTCGGGCGTGACCGGCGCTGGCAAGAAGGCTTCTGCCCGCACGCACTTCTGCTTTGCGGACGAGAACCTGGAGGCGTACGGTGTCGCCACGCATCGCCATACGCCCGAGATCGAGCAGATCCTTGGCATGGACGGGCGGCTCGTGTTCACGCCGCACCTTGCGCCGCTTAACCGGGGGCTGCTTTCGACCGTCAACATTCCGCTTGCTGCCGATGTCGCCGACGATGCAGCCGCCGTCCTCGATCGTTACCGCGCGTTTTACCGCGATGCCCCGTTCGTGCAGGTGCTTGACGCCGGCTTGATGCCCAAGACATCGTCGGTCGCGGGCACGAACTATGCCCATATCGGGCTTGCCGTCAATGAACGCGCGCGTATGCTCATTGCGGTATGCGCTATCGACAACCTGGCGAAAGGCGCGGCCGGGCAGGCCGTGCAGTGCGCGAACGCGGTATGGGGAATACCCCAGACCTGCGGTCTTGAACCGATTGCCGTTCCGGTGTGATTCCCGTCGACCCTCACGAGAAAGAGGCTGTTATGACGCACCAGACCAATTCGCCGACATCGGCCACGGGCGATTCCGTGGCGCCTTTGCGCCCGGTTTCCGCGCCATTCGGCGCGACGGTGCCTCCGCCGGTCGAGGGCGGCGGCGTGACGTCCGCGCGCGGATTTCGAGCAGCCGGCGTGCATGCGGGCTTCCGCAAGGAGGTCGGTCGCTTGGATCTTGCGCTGGTCGCTGCCGACCAGCCGTGCGCCTGCGCCGCCGCATTCACGAAAAACGTGTTCTGCTCGGCTCCGGTCACGGTATCGCGCCGACACCTCGACGGCGTGGGCTACGGCACGGCGCGCGCGGTGGTGGTGAACTCGGGAAATGCGAACGCGGCAACGGGCGCTATCGGTCTTGAAGCTGCGGAAGAGACGGCTCGCCTTGCCGGCGACGCCGTGGGTTGCCCTGCTGACGAGGTGCTGGTGGCCTCCACTGGCGTCATCGGCGTGCACCTGCCCCTGGCTCCGTTCGGGACCGGCTTGCCCCAGGCGGTCGGCCAGCTTTCAGCGGAAGGCGGCGCCCAGGCGGCTCGCGCCATCATGACGACCGACACGCGGCCTAAGGAAGCTGCCGTCACGTTTTCGGGCGACGGCGTTGGCTACGACGGCTGCACGTTCACGGTGGGCGGCATGGCGAAGGGCTCCGGCATGATCATGCCGAACATGGCCACGATGATCGCCGTCATCACGACGGATGCGCCCATCGCGTCCAATGCGCTCCATGACGCGCTCGTTCGTGCGGTCGACGTCAGCTTCAACAAGGTGACGGTCGATTCCGACACGTCGACGAACGATTCGTGCTTCCTGTTCGCAAGCGGCGAGGCTGCACCGCAGGGCGCGCCGTCGTTCGATCCGTCCGGCTTGGCGTTCGCGCGCTTCGAGCAGGCGCTTCATGCGGTTTGCCAAAACCTTGCTCGCGCGATGGCTGCAGACGGCGAAGGGGCAACGCGTCTGGTCACGGTTAACGTGTCCGGTGCTGCGACCGACCAAGATGCTGACGCGGCGGCCCGCGCCGTGGCCAATTCGCCGCTGGTCAAGACGGCCGTGTTCGGTCACGACGCCAACTGGGGCCGCATTGCGGCGGCCATCGGGAAAAGCGGCGCCGCGTTTCGCCAGGAAGACGCTGCAATCGACATCATGGGCATGCCCGTGTGCCGGGGCGGCTTGACCGTCGCGTTCGACGAGGACGAGGCTTTGCGCCGGTTCGAGGAGGCCGAGATTGTCATCGACGTAGACCTCGGCGCAGGAAATTCGGAAACTACGGTTTGGACGTGCGACTTCACGCACGACTACATTACGATCAACGGAGATTACCGCTCATGAAATACGCGAAGGATACACGCCCCAAGGGCGCATCAACCAAGGCTGCCGAAGTCCTCGTCGAGGCGCTGCCGTGGATTAAGAACATTACAGGTAAAACCGTTGTCATCAAGTACGGCGGCTCCGCTATGGTCGACGGGCGGCTGCGCGCCGACGTCATGAACGATATCGTGCTGCTGAAGATCGTCGGCGTGAATCCCGTTATCGTGCACGGCGGCGGCAAAGCTATCACCGAAGCCATGGATCTCATGCAGTTTCCCGTGGAGTTTCGGGAAGGCCAGCGCGTCACCACGCCCGAGGCCATGGACCTGGTGCGCACGGTGCTCATGGGCAAGGTGAACCAGGAGCTTGTCGAGGCATTGAACGAGCATGGCAACTTCGCCGTAGGCGTGAGCGGCGCCGATGCGGGCGTCATCGTAGCCGAGCAGGCTTCGCCGGAACTGGGCCGCGTGGGCCGCATCACGCGCATCAACCGTCCTCTTCTGGACGACCTCGTAAGCGCTGATTACATTCCCGTGGTGGCCTCGGTGGCCCTTGGCGAGGACGGCGGCTTCTACAACGTGAACGCCGACATGGTCGCCGGTCATATAGCTGCGGCCATCGGCGCGCACAAGGTGGTGTTCCTCACCGACGTGGACGGCCTGTACGAGAACTTCGAGAATAAAGATTCGCTCATCTCGAACCTGACGCTGTTCGAGGCGCAGTACATGGTTGAGAACAATATCGTGTCCACGGGCATGATACCCAAGCTCAAGTCCTGCATTCACGCGTTGGATGCCGGCGTGTTCCGCGCTCACATCCTGAACGGGACAACTCCGCATTCTTTGCTGCTGGAGCTTTTGACCAGCACCGGCGTGGGAACCACCATGCATTCCACCGAGGAGGCATGCGCGTTCGATTCGCATCCGCTGGGTAACTTCGCTTCCAAGCTTTTAGAGAATCGCCAGGCAGCCAACGCGGTATCGTCGAACGGTTAGGAGCGCAATCATGGGCTTTCAAGAAGAACAGCAGCTGGAATCCGATTTCGTCATGGGAACGTATGCGCGCAAGCCTGTAGAGCTTGTACGCGGTTCGGGCATGCGGGTTGAAGACGCGCAGGGACGTTCGTACCTCGATTTCGTTTCCGGCGTAGGCGCGGTCAGCCTGGGGCATTGCCATCCGGCTCTCGTGTCGGCGCTCGAAGAGCAGGCCCGGTCGTTGATTCACGTGAGCAACTACTACTACATCGAGCATCGCGGGGAAGCGGCGCGCATGGTGTCCGACCTTCTGAACGCTTGCGTCCCCGAAGAGCTCCGCGCGCTGTGGAAGAGCTTCTTCTCCAATTCGGGCGCCGAGGCGAACGAGTGCGCGTTCAAGCTGGCCCGCCTGCATGCGAAGAAGCGCGCCCGCGCTGCCGCTTTGGCTTCCGGCGCCGACGAAGCTGCGGCGCATGCCGCCGCCGAGGCCGCACCGCGCATCATCGTCACGCTCGATCGCAGCTTCCACGGGCGAACGCTTGCCACGTTGGCGGCAACGGCCCAGCCTGCGAAGCAGGAGGCATTTCAGCCTTTGCCCGACGGGTTCGTGCGAACCCCTCTCAACGACGTCGAAGCGCTGGAAGCCTTGTTCGCAAGCCAGGGCGATGCGATTTGCGCGGTCATGGTGGAGTGCGTTCAAGGGGAAAGCGGCGTGCATCCGTGCACGACGGAATTCCTGCAAGCTGTTCGTCGCCTTACCGAAGAGCGCGGCGCCCTGTTCATGTGCGATGAGATCCAGTGCGGCATCTACCGTTGCGGAACGCACCCGTTCGGCTTCCAGCACTTCGGCGTGGTTCCCGATATCGTGACCATTGCGAAGGGCGTCGCGTCGGGCGTTCCCATGGGCATGTGCGCTGCCCGTGCGGAAGTGGCGGCCTCTTTCGGGGCAGGGGATCACGGATCCACGTTCGGCGGCAGCTGTTTGGCGGTTGCCGCTGCCGAGGCCACGCTCAGTACGCTGGCAAGCGAAGGCGCAGCTCAAAACGTCGAGCGGGTGGGCGCGTACCTGCGCGCGATGCTCGAAGGGCTTCCGCACGTGGTCGAGGTGCGCGGCCTGGGGCTGATGGTTGCCGCAGACCTTGAAGAGCACGTGAACGCGTCCGACGTCGTTTCCGCGGGGCTTGACAAGGGGTTGCTGCTCAACTGCACCGGCCCGCATACGCTTCGCTTCCTGCCTCCGCTCGTATGCACGGAAGCCGATGTCGATACGCTGGGGGAGCGCTTGCGCGACATCTTGAGTTCGTACTAGAAAAGACACGTCTTGGGACGAGTCGGTCCTGGGGCGCCTCGGTGAGAGCTGCACGCACGTGCGTGGTATTCGCGTGCAGCTCGCTTACCGGAAAAGTTTCGAGACTTTTGAAATTCTGGGCTAGAAAAGCCGAATTATGAGGTACTATTTAATGCATATTTTCGCTGAGTGTTTCGCAATTTTGCATACCTCATGCGAGAATGAATGAGCGGAATTGTATGTGATCGTTCTCGAGGAACAGAGGGTATCGCAGGCATGAGGAAGCGGCAACAACGGCATGACATTATTCGCGACATCATTCGCGAGCACAATGTCAAGACGCAGCGAGATCTCGCAAATCAGCTGCAGGCCGCTGGCTATGAGTGCACTCAGGCTACGATATCCCGCGACATCATGGACATGGGTCTGGTGAAGTCGCGCGAGGGCTATTACGTTCTCCCTGAGGAGATGCGACTCCAGCGTATGGTTTCCGAATTGGTCGAAGAGGTACACGTGGCAGGCAACATGGTCGTAGTCAAGACGTTTTCCGGCGGAGCTGCCGGCGTCTCTGCTGCGCTCGATAAGGCCAGCCTGCGCGGTGCTCTGGGAACAGTGGCAGGCGACAACACGATCATGATCGCAGCGGAAAGCCCCGAGGCTGCCGTTGAAGTTGAGCGCGCCATCGACCGACTGCGACGACGTTAGTCGTCTACTTTCTTTTGCGGGAGACGCTTTTCCTCCCCACCTTCACCCCAAGCTTAGTATAAGCACCCGCATCCAAGTCGCCCGGCTTGGCTGTGCCGCAGCGAAAAGCCGCGGTGCATGTACGGATCACGTGCGCTCGATTTTCCTCGACGCCTTCCTTGGCATACCTCCTTTCGGTTGAAGGGGGTGGCTTTCTGTACCTGCATTGCGAAACGGGCATGAAATCAGGTACAAGCCATCAAAGGAAGGAACACATAATCATGGCTGATCAGAAGGATAAAGTTGTACTTGCTTATTCGGGCGGGCTGGATACGTCGTGCTGCATCAAGTGGCTTCAGGTGGAAAAGAACCTCGACGTCATCGCAGTGGTGGGCGACGTGGGGCAAGAGCACGAAGGCCTCGAAAAGATCAAGCAGAAAGCGCTCAAATCGGGCGCGCTCGAATGTATCGTGGTGGACATGCGGCAGACGTTCGTTCAGGAGTACCTGAGCAAGGCGTTAGCCGCCAACGCGATGTACGAGAACAAGTACCCGCTGGTCTCCGCTTTGTCGCGGCCTCTGATATCCAAGCATCTCGTGGACGCAGCCCATGCGTTCGGCGCGAAGTACATTGCGCACGGCTGCACGGGCAAGGGCAATGATCAAGTGCGCTTCGAGGCCAGCATCACGATGCTCGACCCCGATCTCGAGATTCTGTCCCCGGTGCGCGAATGGGATCTGAAGACCCGCCCCGAGGAAATGGAATGGGCCCAGCAGCACGGCATCGAGGTGCCCACCACCAAAAAATCCCCGTACTCCATCGACGACAACCTGTGGGGCCGGGCAATTGAGTGCGGCGTGCTCGAAGACCCGTGGGCGGAGCCTCCGGCGGACATCTATGCCATGACCGTTGACCCCGTCGAGGCTCCTGACGAGCCGCAGTACGTCGAGATCGAGTTCATGCGCGGTTTGCCGTACATGCTCGATGGCAACCAGAAAAGCTTCTTCGGCATCATATACGCGCTGAACGAGATTGCGGGAAAGCACGGCTACGGTCGCATCGACATGATCGAGAACCGGCTGGTCGGCGTGAAGAGCCGGGAGTGTTATGAGGTGCCAGGTGCCCTGTCGCTCATTCAGGCGCACAAAGCGCTCGAAGACCTGGTGCTCGAGCGCGAAGTGCTGCACTTCAAGCTGGGCATGGAGCAGGCGTGGGCGAAGTGCGTGTACAACGGCCAGTGGTTCTCGCCCCTCAAGGAAGCCATCGACGCGTTCCTGCTCAACACGCAGCGTTGCCTGTGCGGTACCGTTCGGCTCAAGTTCTACAAGGGATCCTGCACGGTGGTCGGCCGGAGAAGCTCGTATTCGCTTTACGATTACGCGCTGGCAACCTACGACGCCGATGATGTGTTCGATCACGAGGCCGCCAAGGGCTTCATCCAGCTCAACACGCTGTCTGCGAAGACCTGGGCCTCGAATCGCCGGAAGGAAGGCGCTCCGGCCGAGCTGTTCGACGCCGAAAAGCAGGAGGGCCCTTTGACCAAGGGCAAGTACGAAGACGTGACTCCCATTTGGAAGCAGGTGGTCGCCGCCGAAGCCGAGCTGGCGTAGGCGCGCAGGTGTTCGGGCGGGGCGTTGCGGACGCCCGCCCGACGCGCGGAACTGAAACGATACGATAAAAGGGACGGTACCATGGCACTTTGGTCGGGTAGATTCACCCAGGACGTGAGCGAGTTCACGCAGCGGTTCGGAGCATCGCTGCCGGTTGACAAGGCGCTGTACGCGCAGGACATAGCAGGATCGCAGGCCCATGCGCGCATGCTCGCGAAAACGGGCGTCATCTCCAACGATGACGCGGCCGCGATCGTCGGCGGCCTTGATCGCATCAAGGCGCGCATCGATGCGGGGACGTTCGAGTTCAATATCAACGACGAGGACATTCACATGTCCGTGGAGCGTGCGCTTATCGCCGACATAGGGGACGCGGGCGCCCGCCTGCATACCGGGCGCAGCCGCAACGACCAGGTGGCAACCGACACGCGCCTGTTCGCGAAGCAGCGGTGCACGCAGCTTATGGAGGCGAACGTCATGCTGCGCAAGGCGCTCATCACGCAGGCAGAGGAGCACTTCGACGTCATTCTTCCCGGTTACACGCACCTGCAGCATGCGCAGCCCGTGCTGTTCTCCCATCACATGCTGGCGTACGTATGGATGCTCACGCGAGACTTCGAGCGTTTGGCGGCCGCTCGTCGCGCAGCGGATGCCAGCCCGCTGGGGTCCGCTGCTCTCGCGGGAACCACCTACCCGCTTGATCGGCAAATGACGGCAGATGACCTGGGATTTTCGAACGTGATCCCCAATTCTCTCGATGCGGTGTCCGATCGCGACTTTCTGCTGGATCTTTCGTACGCGTGCAGCGTTTCGTGCATGCACCTGTCGCGCTTGTGCGAAGAGATCGTGCTGTGGTCCACCTCCGAGTTCGATTTCATCGAGCTTTCGGATGCGTTTTCTACGGGCTCGTCCATCATGCCGCAGAAAAAGAACCCTGATTTCGCGGAGCTCATCCGCGGGAAAACAGGTCGCGTGGTGGGGGACCTGGTCGCGCTGCTCGTCACCATGAAGGCTTTGCCGCTGGCGTACAACAAGGACCTCCAGGAAGACAAGGAAGGTGCCGTCGACGCGGCAAAAACCCTCGAGGACTGCCTGGTGTGCGCAGCCGGCATGATCGAGACCATGGAGGTGAAGCCGGCTTCGATGCTCTCTCAAGCGAAGAAGGGCTATCTGGCGGCTACGGACGTGGCTGATTATCTGGCTAAGAAAGGCTTGCCGTTCAGAAACGCCCACGCGGTGGTTGGCCACTTGGTTTTGACGTGCGAACAGCGCGGATGCGACCTGAGCGATCTGTCGATCGAAGACTTCAAAGCAGCAAGCGACCTGTTCGAAGACGATATCGTGAACGAGCTTGACCTGGCAAGCATCGTTTCCGCGCGCATCACCGAAGGCGGAACCGGAGGCAGCGCCGTACGGGTGCAGCTGGAGCAAGCGAAGAGCGCGCTCGCTGCCGACGAGGCGTCTCTGTAGCCGTTTCGCTCCAAGGCGCATCCTTCGCAAAACGCTGGGCAACATGACCGCCCGGTCGGTACTTTTACGTTCCGACCGGGCGTTTTGCGTTATGCCCTTTTTCCAACAAGTTTATGTTGATTCATGGGGAGCCATGTCCCGATGATACAATTGGGCGAAGTTTTCTGGGAGGTGTCACGTGGCTTCACGTTCGATAAAAAACAGGCCGAGCATTAAAAAGAAGCATCCATCCATTGGCCTTTTGGTGATATTCACCGTGCTCGTTGCCGTCGTAACCGCTGGCGGCGTAGGTATATATGCGCTCGGAACGTCGTGGATCGGCGATTTGACTACGTATGACGTATCGCAAGTCGAGGACCTGAACGTTTCTCATCCGTCCGAAATGTACGCGAGCGATGAGACCACGCAGCTGGCGAAGCTGCAGCTGGAGAACCGCGACCCGGTTTCCTCGCTCGACGCGATCAGCCCGTACGTGGTGAAGGGCACGGTTGCCACCGAGGACGAGCGCTTCTACGAGCATGGCGGCTTTGATCTTTGGGGCATCATGCGCGCGGCCGTGGTGACGTTGACCGGCTCTGGCCGCGAAGGCGCGTCCACCATCACGCAGCAGTTCGTCCGCAACACCATCCTGTCCGACGAGATGACCGAGATCTCGCTCAAGCGCAAGGTGCGCGAGATGTACCTGTCCGTCAAGCTGGAAGAGGTGTACAGCAAGGACCAGATCCTGCTCATGTACCTCAACACCATCAACTACGGCAACGCTACCTACGGCATCGAGGCTGCGGCGGAGCGCTACTTCTCGAAGAACGCGGCCGACCTGACGCTGGCGGAATCAGCCGCGCTCGTCGGCATTCCCCAGTCGCCCACGTACAACGAACCGATCAACAACCTGGATAACTGCGTGTCTCGGCGCAACGTCGTGCTTGACCGCATGCTTTCGAACGGGGTCATCACCCAGGAGGAATGCGATGCGGCGAAGGCCGAGGAGCTTATTCTCAACCAAACCGTACCCACGAACGATGGCATCCTGGCCTACCAGTACTTCACCAGCTACGCCATCGACAAGCTTAAAGAGACGTACAGCGTAGCCGAGATCTTCGCCGGCGGCCTTACCATCGTCACGACGCTTGACGTGTCTGCGCAGCAGGCCGCCGAAGCCGCCATCGAGGAGAAGGAACAGAGGCTCGGCGGCACGATCCAAGGGGCTTTGGTTGCCGTCGATCCCAACACCGGTCATGTGAAGGCGCTGGTAGGGGGTCGTGGTGACAGCGAATTGAACCTCGCAACGGGCAAGGGCACGAACCCGACGAATCCCGGTCGTCCCTGCGGTTCCACGTTCAAAACGTTTACGCTCATTGCGGCGCTCGAGGCGGGGATCAATCCGAAGACCATGGTGGACTGCACGTCTCCGGCCGTTATACCTGATGCCGGCTATCCTGCGAGCAACCCGCTGAACAACATCAACAATCAAAGCTTCGGCAACATCTCCATGCAGAAGGCGTTTGCGAAGTCATCGAACACGGGCTTTGTGCGCTTGGAGATGGCGGTCGGCATCGACAAGGTTATCAACACTGCGAAGAACATGGGCATCACCTCGCCGCTGAACCCGGTAGGTTCGCTGACGCTGGGCCAGCAAAACGTGACGGTTCTCGACTTGGCGAAGTCGTATGCTCCCATCGCGAACGGCGGTACGAAGTACGATGCGCAGCCTATCTTGCGGATTTCCGACAAGAACGGCAATATCATTGCTGACAACTCGGCTCCCGGAGGCGAGCGCGTCATGTCTCCTGAAGTGGCGAAGGCAACAACCGATGTGATGAAGACCGTGGTTACCGATCCTGAGGGCACGGGCGGTAACGCTCGGTTGGCGAACGGCCAGGAAGTAGCTGCGAAAACCGGTACGTCGAGCGATTACAAGGACATCACGTTCTGCGGCATCACCCCGCAGCTGTCGGTGGCTATCTGGTTCGGCGATCCTTCCAACGTGGAGGAAATCCCCGTGAGCGTAAGCGCAGGGGACGTGTTCGCCAACTTCATGGACCAGGTGCTCGAAGGTCAGCCGGCCGAGAAGTTCCCGACGGCCAGCGATCCCAAGTACCTGCCGTCGTACTCCGATTCCAAGTATCATATTGGCGGAGCTTACGGCAGCGAGACGAAGGAAAAGGAAGAGGACGAGTCGAAGGAAGAGGAGAAGCCCTCTACCGGCACGGGCGACACCAAGCCCAAGCCTACGCCCACGCCCGATCCTACCCCCGACCCTACGCCCACGCCCGATCCGAAGCCCGATCCCGATCCGAAACCCGACCCGGAGCCTGATCCGAAACCGGATCCAAAGCCCCAGGCCGCCGCTGTTTCGATGCGCGTAGATGCGTGGATCAGGCAACCGTTCGGGTACGAGCATTTGCTGTATGCGGTGTAGCGGTTTCAAGACCGACGAAAACCGCTACGATACGATAACGACGATTCAATGCAGGAAAGCAGGTAGATAATGAAACGATCGAGATCCGCCCGAGTGCTCGTTGCTTTGTTCGCGGGCGTGCTCATGGTGTTCGCTTTGGGCGGTTGCGCGCAGCAGGATTCTGCGGCCGCTCAGCAGCAGTCCCAGAACCGTCAGTACATGACCCAGGTGAACCAGGTTATGGAGGATCTGAAAAGCAGGCTGGACAGCTTCACCGACGCGGTGTCGCGCGGCGACGTAGTGGGCATGCGCGCTCAGGCCGACAATGCGTTCAAGGCGATCGATTCGCTGGGCAAGCTTGAAGTTCCCGACGACCTGAAGGACATCCAGCAGGAATACGTCGACGGAGCGAACGGCTTGAAGGATGCGCTGAACTCGTACATCGACCTGTACACCGAA
The DNA here is from genome assembly GCF_021044775.1 of Paraeggerthella hominis. Lineage (NCBI taxonomy): Bacteria > Bacillati > Actinomycetota > Coriobacteriia > Eggerthellales > Eggerthellaceae > Paraeggerthella > Paraeggerthella hominis. The sequence continues at coordinate 8,754 of NZ_JAJNOQ010000004.1, read as the reverse complement.
ATCGACAGCGCAACGGAAGCCCAGCCTTTCGATTGGTCTACGTACGCGGACCGCGTCGCGCAGATCAAGCAGCAGTACGATGACGGCATCGGCAAGCTGCAGTCGGGCGACAACAAGGCATCGGAAAAGAACTAAGCAAAAGGAACCAAGCAAGAGACGGGGTCAACGGCCCGTTTTCGACCGCAGGTCGGAACGCAAGCCGTTGACCCCGTCTTGTATTGTCCTTGCGGCGCTTCGCCGTTCTAAGGTTTAGGTCCAAGCGACACGATGATGACTACTTGCCCGTCTCGTACGCTTTGGCTTATGACGATGCCTGCGGGCACGGTGTCGGAATACTCTTCGAGATAGCCTGCAGGGTAGCCCTCGAGGATGGATGCGGCTTCCGAAAGCGTGCGTCCTACGGTGCTGGGGGCCGAGCGCAGATCGCGCCGATCGTCCTTGTCGTCCTCGTCCTTGTTCAACTGCGACTCAAGCTTGTTCTTCTGGGCGGTGTTGTACGGGTTGTTGTACGCAGGATCTTGCATCGAGACGAAGTGCTCGATAGCCTGCCCCTCGGTCGCGCGGTCCATGAAGTCTTTCCAAAGCGCGTTGCAGGTGATGCCCCGATCGGTTGCGATGGCGCCTGCCGGATTGCCGATCCAGGTGGATACCGAGAGGGCGGGCGTGTAGCCGACCAGCCAATGGTCGGCGAAGTCGCTCGAAGTGCCGGTCTTTCCGGCAACGGGTTGGCCGCTGTAGAGCCGCGCATTGTTCGCGGTGCCCTCGCCGGTCTCGAATACGGTGCGCAGCACTTTCGTGGTTGCTGCCGTCACGCGTTCGTCCAGCACGCGTTCGCTCGTGTCGGGAGCTTCGTATATCACCTGACCGTTGCGGTCGAGGATTTTCGTCACCACCACAGGGGCGCGCTTGATCCCGCCCGACGCCAGCGTTGCGTAGGCGGTTGCCATGTCAAGGGGCGTAACGTCGGCGGCGCCCAGCGTTGTGGAATACACGGTGGTCATCGGCGATGCGACCCCCAAGCGGGCAGCCATCTCGGTGGTGGACGATTGCCCGATGGCTTCCGAAAGGCGCAGGTAGCCGGTGTTCGAGGAGATGGCGGTGGCGCTCTGGATGCTGCGAATCCCGTAGTTGTAGCCGTCGAAGTTCTCGAACTCGTGGCTCTGCCCGTCAATGACATGCGTCATGGGGGACGTGCAGTCCACGAGCGTTTGCGGGGATACGCCCTGCTCGATGGCGGCGGCTAGCGTGAACGCCTTGAACGTCGATCCCGCCTGGCGTCCCGATCCGCCCGTTCCGGTTGCAAGGTTCACCTTGCTCGTATCGTAATCGCTGCCGCCCACCATAGCCTTTACCTGGCCTGTTTGCGCTTCGATAGCAACAAGCGATGCCTCTAGGTCGGCATCCATCCGCTCGCGCTGCGCACTGCAGGCGGCTTCTGCTTTGTCTTGCAAGCTCGGGTTGATGGAGGTGTAGACGGTCAAACCGCCCTTGAACAGGTCCGCGTACGAGCACCCGTACGGATTGTTCTCGGATAGCAGAAGGTCTCGCACATAGCTGGTGAAGTAATGGTAGGCGTAGATGCCGTCGGCGGGAGCGTCCGGAGCAAGGCTGAGTCCCAGCTCTGCGCTTGTTGCCGCCTCGTACTCGTCCCGCGTGATGTCTCCTGCAGAAAGCATGCGGTCGAGCACGACGTTTCGCCGCTCCAGGCATGCCTCGGGGTGCTCCTTGGGATTGAGGTACGTGGGGGATTGGGGTATGCCGATGAGCGTGGCAGCTTGGGTGAGCGTGAGGTCGGCGGCCGACGTTTGAAAGTAGTTCCGCGCTGCCGCTTCGATGCCGTAGCATCCGTCTCCGTAGTTGATGGTGTTAAGGTACATGAGCAGGATTTCGTCCTTGGAGAATCGTTTCTCCAGATTGACGGCCAGTTCGGCTTCCCGAATCTTGCGTTCGAAAGAAATCTCATGAGCTTCTTGCGTCAGCACGGTGTTCCGAACAAGCTGCTGGGTGATGGTGGACGCCCCCTCCAGCTTTCCGCCGCGCAGGTTGTTGACGAGGGCGCGCGCGATGCCCGGAAAATCAACGCCGTCGTGTTCGTAGAATCGCACGTCTTCCGTGTCTACGGTGCCTTTTAAGACGTATGGGCTTATTTGGCTCAGTTCGATAGGGTCGCGCTTTTCCAGCTGGAATTCGGCGAGGACCGTCTGACCGTCGTCGGCGAACATGACGGATTCCTGCGCGTGGCTGGTGAAGTCGGTGTCTTCGATGGATGGGAGATCTTCCGTCCACTGGTTCATGACGTTGAGCATTCCTCGTACGCCCCAGAAGGCGACGAAGCACAGGGCCGCTGTGGTCAGAAGAAGCAGCCATTGCACCGCATGGGTGCGCTTTTCACGCTGTTTTCGGCGTATTTTCATCGTTCGACTATACTACCATAGCGCTATAGCTGAATCGCTGAGTGACAGAGGGGCGGGGGATCGCGATGCAGCGCGTCTGGTTTGACGCAGCGCCCTCCCGTTGAATTTCATTATATATAGGTAAGGATTGCCATGCTTCACGATGTCGAACTGCTCGCTCCGGCCGGAAACGCTGCCGCGCTTCATGCTGCCGTTCGCGGCGGCGCCGATGCGGTGTACCTCGGACTCGACTCTTTCAATGCTCGGCGCGGCGCCGACAACTTCACGATGGAGACGTTCGCCGAGGCGTGCGATTACGCTCACCTGCGCGGCGTCAGCGTGTACGTGACGTTCAACACGGCCGTGTTGCCCTCCGAATTAACGCGCGCGCTCGAAACGATTCGACAGGCATACCGCGCCGGGGCCGACGCGTTCATCGTGCAGGATATCGGCGTGGCGGCTGAGGTGTCCCGCGCATTGCCGGAGGCGCGCCTGCATATTTCCACGCAGATGAACACGCATAACGCTGCGGGCATAGAGGCGGCGGCTCGTTTGGGCGCGCGTCGCGTGACGCTTGCTCGCGAGCTGTCCCTTGCCGAGATCGCGCATTTGGCCGAGGTTGCGCATGGCTTCGACATGGACGTAGAAACGTTCGCACATGGTGCGCTGTGCGTGTGCTATTCGGGCCAGTGCTTCATGTCGTCGCTCATCGGAGGCCGCTCGGCAAACCGAGGCATGTGCGCGCAGGCGTGCCGCTTGCCGTACGAGCTGCGTAACAAAGCGCTGCGCAAAAGCCTGCCCTCGCCGGGCGACCACCTGCTTTCCCCGCAGGACCTGTGCGCTGTGGATTTGTTGCCTGAACTGGTGCAGGCGGGCGTCGCTTCGTTCAAGATCGAGGGCCGCATGAAATCGCCCGAGTACGTGTTCGCGGTCACCAGCGTGTATCGGGCCGTGCTCGATCGGGTGCTCGCCTGGCGTGCGCAGGGTTGCGTGGGGGAGGCCCCTCGTGCGAACGACGACGAGCAGCGTGCGCTTGCCGAAGCGTTCTCGCGCGGTTTCACCACCGCGTACCTTGAGGGCGAGCGCGGCAATGACATCATGAGCTACGGGCGCCCCAACAATCGAGGCGTATTCGTCGGGCGCGTTGCTTCCGCCAAGGGCGGCGTGGCAACCGTTGCCGCCGAGCGCGAGCTCGTCCGCGGCGACGTCCTGGAGTTTTGGACGAACAAAGGCCATTTCGCGTACACGCTCGATTCCGTCGAGCTTGATCGCGAAGGAAACGTGCGCGTGTCGCCGGAGCGTCCGGTGGGCAAGGGCGATCGCGTGTTTCGCGTGCGCAGCGCCGCCGCAGCTTTCGAAGATGATGCGTTCGAGCCGCGCGTGCCGATCGTCGGGCGCGCCGTGCTGAAGATAGGCGAGCCGCTGCGCGTCGAGTTCTCGCTTGCGCCTCAGGCTGCCGCGCGCACGTCCGCTGCGTCGGAAGCTCTTGCCGTTGCGGAAGGCGAAGTGGTGGAGGCTGCGCGCACGAAGCCCGTTTCCGCAGACGACGTGCGGGCTCACATCGACCGACTCGGCCAAACGCCGTTTACGATCGAACGACTGGATATCGATTTGGACGACGGCGTGGGAGTGGGCTTCTCCCAGCTGCATCGCGTGCGCGCCGCAGCTTTGGACGAACTGGTCGACCTGCTGCTCGAAGGCGATTGCAACCGCGCGCTTCCGCGCGTGGCGGTGCGCGAAACCCCGCAGCCGGCCAGGCCGAAGGGGCTTCGCATTGCGGCATGGGCTACGAACCCCGCATGCGCTCGTGCCGCGAAGCGTGCAGGGGCGGATATCATCTACGTGCCCGCTTTGCATTACAAGCGCGGCGAAGCCGTCGTTGCCGGCCAGCGATCGCAAACGGCCGAGCAAGCCGGCTATCCGAAGCAGGCCGTCGTGGCCCTTCCCACCATCGAGCATGACCTTGTGCCCGGTACGCGCGAGATGGCGCTCGACTTCGACGCTTGGCGCTACGTCAAGCCCGGCAAGCCCGTTCTTGTTGAAAACCTGGGAGCGCTTGTGCGCGCGGTCGAACTTGGAGCTCAGGTGGAAGTCGGCCCGCACATTCCCGTGACGAACGAGCTTTCGCTTGCCACGGCCGCCAATCTAGGAGCTCAGCGCGTGTGGCTGTCTCCCGAGCTGACCTTGGGCCAGATCGCCGACCTGGCGGAGGATTCCCCTGTTGAGCTGGGTCTTACAGTGATAGGCTCCCAAGAGCTCATGGTGACCGAGCATTGCCTGCTTATGAGCCAAGGTCCGTGCGACCAGGATTGCGATGCGTGCCCTCGTCGCAAAAGCCCCCATTACCTGCGCGATCGGAAAGATTTCGAGTTCCCCGTGGTCACCGATGCCCTCGGGCGCACTCACCTGTACAACGCAGTGCAGCTTGACGTGGTCCACGCGCTGCCCGACTTGATAAGCGCCGGTCTGACCGCGCTCATGGTCGACACCACGCTCATGAACGTGGAGCAGACAACCCAGGCGGTGGCTCGCGTCGTCCGTGCGCGCAACGTCGCCAACTCAAGCGGCAGCGCAATCGCGAAAACGCCGGGAACGACAAGCGGTCATCTGTTCCGGGGGGTTTCGTAGCGCTTCGGGCTCGATCGGGCTTTCCCAATGTGTGCTAGAATCGCAACTTACGTAGAGGCAAAGAAAGAGGAAACGATGCTATCCGCTGAAGAACAACTGCACATCATCGCTTCCGGCACCGCGAAGATCGTGCCGGAAAGCGCGCTGCTCGAAAAGCTCAAGCGCGGCACGCCGCTCAACATCAAGCTGGGCGTCGACCCTACGGCTCCCGATATCCATCTGGGCCATGCGGTTCCGCTGCGCAAGCTGCACCAGTTCCAGGACCTCGGTCACGGCGTCACGCTCATCATCGGCGATGGCACGGCGCTTATCGGCGATCCGTCGGGCCGTAACTCCACGCGTCCGCAGCTCACGTCCGATCAGATCAAGGTGAACGCTCAAACGTACGTTGACCAGGCGTTCAAAATCCTCGATCCCGAGAAGACCACGCTGCGCTACAACTCCGAATGGCTGCTCTCCCTCAACATGGAGGGCTTGCTCAAGGTGGCCAGTAACTTCACGGTGGCCCGTATTCTCGAGCGCGACGATTTCCATAACCGCTACACGGGCAACCAGCCCATCAGCCTGCACGAGTTCCTCTACCCCGTCATGCAGGCTTACGACTCGGTGGTCATCAAGGCCGACGTCGAGCTGGGCGGCACCGACCAGCTGTTCAACCTGTTGGCTGGTCGCGAGCTCATGGAGAAGATGGGCATGGAGCCGCAGGTGTGCCTGACGCTTCCGCTGCTCGAAGGCACCGACGGCGTGCAGAAGATGTCGAAGAGCTACGGCAACTACATCGGCCTGACCGACGAGCCTGCCGACATGTTCGGCAAGGTCATGTCGATTCCCGACGAGCTCATGATCAAGTACCACCGTCTGGCCTCCGCCTTCTCGGTCGACGAGATCGACGCGATCGAGCGCGGCTTGGCTGCCGATGAGCTGCATCCTAATAAGGTGAAGCGCGCGCTTGCTCGCAACATCGTGGAAGCGTACTACGACCAAGCGGCTGCCACGGCAGCTGAAGAGCAGTTCGACCTCGTGTTCAAGCAGCATGCGGTACCCGACGACATCCCCGAGTACGCTGCCGACTTGGCGCCGAACGAGGACGGCTTCGTGTACCTGGCGAAGCTTATCGCTGACGCCGGTTTGGCGGGGAGTGCCGGCGAGGCTCGGCGCCTGATCGACGGCGGCGGCGTCAAGGTGAACGGCGAAGCGTTGCCTCCGAAGTCCTACAACGTGGAGCCGGCCGCAATCGAAGGCGCGGTGCTGCAAGTAGGCAAGCGCAAGTTCGTGAAGCTGGTCTAATCGCAGAGGCGGCCTTCGGGTCGCCTCTGTTGCATTTTTTTCAAAACTCTTGCAAGGATGGCCGCCGCTCGTTCGTGTTGTATATGAAGGAAGCACGAACGAACAACCAGGAGGACCGATTCATGAAGAAGAAAACCATCGCCATCGCCGCCGCCATCGCTCTGGTGGCGCTTGCGGTGCCCGCCGTCGCGTTCGCGAATGCGATGCCCCATGCTTGGATGGGGCTGGGGCAAAGCGCGCGCGTGCAGCCCGTACTGGCCGATCAGGAGGCAAACGCAGCGCGCGGGGGCTACGTCGACGCCGATCAAGACGGCGTCTGCGACAACCGCGTCGACGGTCGCGGCATGGGCTCGGGCTACGTCGACGCCAACGGCGACGGCGTCTGCGACAACCGTGTGGACGGTCGCGCCGCGGGTTCCGGCTATGTCGACGCCGATGGCGACGGTGTCTGCGACAACCGCGGTTCCGCGGGGTACGGCCAGGGTCAGGGCCAAGGACAGGGCCAGGGCAAGGGCTTCGGTCTGGGTCGCGGAGCCGGTTGCGGCTACGGGGCCGGTTGCCAGCGCGGCTAAAGGCCGACTTGTTCGCACCATGAGACCGGGTACAGACATCGAGCGGGCTATAGAGGCTCACGGCGATGCCGTATGGCGCGTGTGCGGCCTCTATTTCCGCGCGCATGCCGACGCTCAGGACGCATTTCAAGATACGTTCATGAAGTACGCCCTCGCCGACAGTGCAGCGTTCGAGAACGAAGAGCATCGCAAAGCCTGGCTCATTCGCGTGTCAGCTAATGTATGCAAAGACATGCTGAAAGCCGCCGCCCGCCGCAACGTTTCGTTCGATGCCGATGCGGCGTCCCCGCATCCCGTGTCGACGGATCCTGCGGTTCAGCCGGCTTCTTTCGAGAGCGAGGTGGCCGACGCCATGAGGTCGCTCGACGATCCGCCGCGCACGCCTTTGTACCTCTCGCTCTATGAAGGATACACCGCGCCCGAAATCGCCCGCATGGTCGATGCGCCCGTCAACACCGTTTACTCGTGGATCGCGCGCGGCAAGCAGCAGTTGAAGGAGGTCTTGTCATGAGCTATCTCGATCAGCGCGTCCGAGAGGCCTTCGACGAGGTCAAGGTTCCCGAATCCGTGAAGAATCAAACCCTTGCCTGCATAGAGGCGGCTCGTTGCGCCGCCGAGGCTCCCGTTCCCGCGCCGGTGGGGTCGTCTTCTGAAAAAGAACCCTCGCCGCGCTCCCACTTCCGGGCGCATGGCGTCCGCAGGGTGGCGGCTCTTGCGGCGTGCCTCGTGTTGGCGGTTGCGTGCCTGAGCGGATACCGCCTGTACGCGGAGCCTACGGCGTACGTGGGAATAGACGTTAACCCGTCTCTCGAGCTTTCCGTCAACCGATTCGGATTGGTCGTGGAGGCAAGGGCGCTCAACGAGGATGGCCGTGCCGTCCTGGATTCGGTTTCGCTCGAAAATCGTCCGTACGCTTCGGCATTGGAGGCGCTGACGGAAAGCGAGGGCTTTGCTCCCTATATACAGGAGACGTCTTTTGTCGAAGTGAGCGTCACGTCGGGCGACAACCGGCAAGCTGAGAGCCTTCGGGCCGAGAGCGATGCGCAGTTAGCGGCGCTGCCGTGCGCGGGCGCCTGCGCCGTCGTAAGTGAAGGAGACCGAGCGGCTGCGGCCGACGCGGGCATGGGGGTCGGTCGCTACCGTGCGGCTCTCGAGCTGATGGAGTACGATCCCAATGTTACGCTTGAAGCATGCTCGAAGATGAGCATGCGCGAGCTCCGCGATCGCATCGAGGCGTGCGCTCACCCCGATGGCGAGACGACTTCCGGCGGCAAAGGGGAGGGTCATGGGCCAGCCGGCGGGGGACGGTTCGGGCAGGGGGCTTCTTCCGGATCCGGGAACGGAATGGGTCGAGGACAAGGAGGGAACCCGGGTGCTTCTCTATAAGAGTGCTTTTACATGGGCTAGATTCGGGTTGCAAACCAGTTGTGTGCAAAGTTCACAACTCAACAATCTGTGACCTGGGGTTTTGCAAATTATCACCCGAAATATGCAGCAAATTCGAAATTTACCATTGCGTTACTTAGAACTTACCGGTAATATACAACTCCCGCGTTTGAGGGAAGCGCGAATCGCCGAAAAGCGATTGGGAAAACGAACCCTCCCGCAAACGGTTGCATACCGAGCGGAGGGCCTGCAAGCGGGTCCGCGAGAACCTTGAAAACCGGATACTGAGAAGCAGAACAAGCGAGAAAAAAGCCAAGTGAACGGATCCGCATGAGACGGACCCCGGCCGGCCGCGGACCCCTCGGGGAGGCGGGCGGCGGGAAACCAAGATCGAACGCGGCAGCGATGCCGCACTCTTTTAAACGGAGAGTTTGATCCTGGCTCAGGATGAACGCTGGCGGCGTGCCTAACACATGCAAGTCGAACGG